>NZ_JASJVC010000027.1:0-46197 GCF_035019905.1 Sphingomonas sp. 10B4
AGATGTGTATAAGAGACAGGTGCTGACTTGGACCGACGAAATCGCCGGCACGGTCGTCGCCGATCCGCTCTCGCACGGCGACGTCATCCTCGCGCGCAAGGATGCGCCCGCGAGCTATCATCTTGCGGTGACGATCGACGATGCCGCGCAAGGCGTCAGCCATGTCGTGCGCGGAGTCGATCTGTTCGGCGCGACCCATGTCCACCGCCTGCTCCAGGCGCTGCTCGGTTTTCCGACGCCGATCTATCACCACCACGCGCTGATCGCGGGGCCCGATGGCGCGCGCCTCGCGAAGCGCAATCACGCGCCGACGCTCGAAAGCCTGCGCCTGGCTGGCGAGGACGGGCCTGCGCTTGCGGCATCGCTGCGCGCGGGCATTGGCTTTGTCGCAGCGAACGCCTAGATTGGCTGCATGAGCACATTTCTCACCATCTTGCTGGTCGCCGCGATGATTGCGGTGGTTGTCGTCCTCGTGCGCGGGCTGGTGGTCTTCCTGCTCGGTGCGAGCCAGGATTTGCGCGACGGGACGTCGAACGATGCCGTCTCCGCCTCGTCGATCAAATCGAACAAGATGATGCAATATCGCGTGATGTTCCAGGCGATTGCGATCTTCCTGGTCGTCCTGCTGATGTGGCTCGCCGGCAAGAGCTGAGCCGCTCGCTCTCGGGGAATCCAGCATGGTCAAGCTCAACCGAATCTATACGCGCACCGGCGATGACGGCACGACGGGCCTCGTCGACGGATCGCGCACGCCCAAGGACGCCGCGCGGATGGCGGCGATCGGCGATGTCGATGAAGCGAACAGCACGATCGGTGTCGCTGTCGTCGCCTTGCGCGGTGCCGGGCTCGATCTCGCCTGGCTGCCGGCGTTGCTCGAGCGGATCCAGAACGATCTGTTCGATCTCGGCGCCGATATCGCCACGCCGAGCGCGGGGGAGGATGACGATTTCGCGCCGTCCGAGATGACGCTGCGCATCGTCGCGTCGCAGGTCGCGCGGCTCGAGGACGAAATCGACCGGATGAACGCCGAACTGGGCGCGCTGACGAGCTTCATCCTGCCCGGCGGCACCGCCCCGGCGGCGGCGTTGCACGTCGCGCGCGCGACCGTCCGGCGGGCCGAACGCGCTGGCGTCGCGGCGGCGCGCGAGGTCGCGATCAACCCGCTCGCGCTCGCCTATTTGAACCGGCTCTCGGATTATCTTTTCGTTGCGGCTCGCGCAGTGAACCAAAAGGCGGGTGGCGACGTTCTTTGGCGACCCGGCGCGACGCGATAATCGCACCAGCGCTGCCGGGACTCGCTGTCCGTCAAGGTGACGGCGCGGGTCATACGGGGGAATGGTGAGATGACGACGCGACCGCAGACCGCCCCGATGCCCGACCCTGCGGGTCTTGCCACCCGCTTCGAAGCGGTGCGCGGCTTGACCGTCGGCCTGGTCGCGCCGTTGTCCGACGCCGATGCGACGGCGCAGTCGATGGACGATGCCTCGCCCGCCAAATGGCATCTCGCGCACACGACCTGGTTTCTCGAAACCTTCGTGCTGCGCGATTTCGTGACGGGCTACACGCTCTATGACGCGCGCTTCCCCTTCCTGTTCAACAGCTATTACGAAGCCGAGGGGCAGCGCCATGCGCGCAACCGGCGCGGAATGGTGACGCGCCCCGCGCTCGACGAGATCCTCGCCTATCGCGCGCATGTCGATGCGGCGGTGCTGGCCGCCTTGCCCGATCTTCCGCAAGCTGCGCGCGCGCTGATCGCGCTCGGCTGCCATCATGAGGAGCAGCACCAGGAACTGCTCGTCACCGACATCCTGCATCTGATGGCGCAAAATCCGATCGAGCCCGCGATCTGGCCCGCCGCGCGCAAGGTGCCCGTCGCGATGCCGGGTCCGATCGGCTGGATCGAAGGCCCGGCCGCGGTGACCGAGATCGGGCATGACGGCGACGGCTTCGCGTTCGATGCCGAAGGGCCGCGCCACGCCGTGCTGCTCAGCCCGCATGCCATCGCCGACCGTACCGTCACCAACGGCGAATGGGCCGCGTTCATCGCCGATGGCGGCTATGCCGAGCCGCGCCACTGGCTGTCGGACGGCTGGGCGTGGGTCAAGCGCGAGGGCATCGTCGCGCCGCTCTATTGGGAGCAGGGCGAGTCGGGTTGGACGCGCTTCGGGCTCGACGGACGCCGCGCGATCGATCCTGCCGCGCCCGTCACGCACGTCAGTTTCTACGAGGCCGACGCCTATGCCAGCTGGGCGGGCGCACGGCTGCCGACCGAGGCCGAATGGGAAGTCGCGGCGAGCGCGCACGATTCCGCTGGCGGGAACCAGATGGACGCGCCCGGCCCGGTCGAGCCGCGGCCTTCGGCGGGCGGTCCGGCGTTCTTCGGCGATGTGTGGGAATGGACGGGCAGCGCCTTCCGCCCGTATCCCGGCTTCCGCGCGATCGAAGGCGCGGTCGGCGAATATAATGGCAAGTTCATGAGCGGCCAGTGCGTGTTGCGCGGGGGCTCCTGCGCCACGCCGCGCGGGCATGCACGCGCCAGCTACCGCAATTTCTTCTACCCGCACCAGCGGTGGCAATTCACCGGCGTGCGGCTCGCGAAAGACCTTTGAGATGTTGAAGCAGGAAATCGAGGATGGCCAGGCGTCGCTGGCCGACCCGGCGTTTCGCCAGGATGTATTGCGGGGCTTCGACATGCGTCCGCGCGCCATCCCAGCGCGCTGGTTCTATGATCGCGCCGGGTCCGAACTGTTCGAGCAGATCACCGATCTCCCCGAATATTATCCGACGCGGACCGAGACGGCGATCCTGCGCGCGTGCGCGCCCGAGATCGCGGCGCGCGCCGGTGAAGGTCGTGCCGTCGTCGAATTCGGCTCGGGATCGTCGACCAAGACGCCGATCCTGCTGCAGGCGGTGGCGCCCGCGGCCTATGTGCCGATCGACATTTCGGGCGATTTCCTGCGCGAATCGTCTGCGGGGCTGGCCTCGGCGTTTCCCGGGCTGGACGTGCTTCCGGTCGAGGCTGATTTCATGCATCCGATCGCCTTGCCGATGCAGGTCGCAGCGACGCCCAAGCTCGGCTTCTTCCCCGGCTCGACGATCGGCAACATGATCCCGCATTCGAGCGTCGATCTGCTGCGCGCGATGAAGGAATCGCTCGGCGAGGGCGCGATGCTCGTGATCGGGATGGACCGCATCAAGGACGCGGCCACGCTCGAGGCGGCGTATGACGACGCACAGGGCGTCACCGCGGCGTTCAATCTCAACTTGCTGACGCGGATCAACCGCGAGCTTGCCGGCACGATCCCGGTCGAGCGCTTCCGCCACCGTGCGATCTGGAACGACGATCGGGCGCGCATCGAGATGCATCTCGAGGCGACCGAGGATGTGGCTTTCACGATCGAGGGGCGACCGTTCGAAATGACCGCAGGCGAGACGATCCACACCGAGAACAGCCACAAATACGGCGCGCGCGACGCGCGCATCCTGCTGCGCGCGGGCGGGTGGACGCCGATCGCCGAATGGACCGACGCCGAGGGCAAGTTCGCGGTGATCCTCGCCGAAGCGCAGGCGGCACGCCTCGCGCCGTAAGACCTTCCCCGCCGCGCCAAATCCGCTATCGACGCGTCAAACGGATAGGAGCGGACGCATGGATACGGTCGGAGTCATCGGGGCAGGGCAGATGGGCGCGGGAATCGCGCAGGTTTCGGCGCAAGCCGGATACCGCGTGCTGCTTTCGGACATGAACCTCGCGCGCGCCGAGGCGGGCAAGGCGGGGATCGCCAAGCAGCTCGACCGCGCCGTCACCAAGGAAAAGATCACCGCTGAGGCGCGCGACGCCGCGCTTGCGCTGATCGAGCCGGTCGAGAGCGTCGCGGCGATGGGCCCGGCGTTCCTCGTGATCGAGGCGGCGACCGAGCGCGAAGAGATCAAACGCGCGATTTTCGCCGAGGTCGGCAAGGTATTGTCGCAGGACGCGGTGCTCGCCTCGAACACTTCGTCGATCCCGATCACGCGGCTCGCGCAGGCGGCACCCGATGCGGGGCGCTTCGTCGGCGTGCATTTCTTCAATCCGGTGCCGGTGATGGGGCTGATCGAATTGATCCGCGGTCTCGCCACGTCGGATGCGACGGTGGCGACGGTCGAGGCCTATGCGGGGCGGCTCGGCAAGCAGGTCGTGCGCGCCAACGATGCGCCGGGCTTCATCGTCAACCGCGTGCTGATGCCGATGCTCAACGAAGCGTGCTTCGCGCTCGGCGAGGGCGTCGCGACGATCCGCGACATCGATCTGGCGTGCCAATTGGGGCTCAACCATCCGATGGGCCCGCTGACGCTCGCCGATTTCATCGGGCTCGACACGTGTCTGGAGATCACGCGCGTGCTGTTCGAAGGGACGGGCGACCCCAAGTTCCGGCCTGCGCCGGTGCTGGTGAAATATGTCGAGGCGGGTTGGTTCGGCCGCAAGACCGGGCGCGGCTTCTACGACTATTCGGGCCCGGAGCCCGTGCCGACGCGCTGAGGTGCGTAAGCCCCTCCCCTGGCGGGGAGGGGTAAAGCGTTACCCTGGCCGGCGCATCTCGAAGCGCGTGTCGTCGCTGATCTCGAAATAATCGGCCGGGCCGCCGCCGCGCAGGATCGGATGCGCTGCGGCGGTGCGATAGGCGCCATCCTCGATCAGCTGCGGCGCGATGTGGATGCCGACGACCTCGCCGAGGATCAGCCAGGTGTCGATCTCGGCGCCATCGATGCCCTGCAAGCGCAGCGTCTGGGTATGGCGGCACTCGAACGCGACGGGGCTCGCCGCGACGCGGGGTGGCGCGACGATCCGCGAGGGCGCGGCCTCGAGCCCGGCTAGCTCGAATTCGTCGACTCCGGCCGCGACCATCGCCGCACTTGCATTCATCGGCGCGGCGAGCTCGCGCGTCGCGAGATTCCAGACGAATTCGCCCGTCGCGGCGATATTGGCGACGCTGTCCTTCCAGCCGATCGAGGCGAAGCCGACGATCGGCGGGCGATAGTTGAGCAGCGTGAAGAAGCTGTACGGCGCGAGATTGCGTGTGCCGTCGGTGGCGAGCGAGCTGATCCAGCCGATCGGGCGCGGCGCGACGATCGAATTGAGCGGATCGTGCGCGAGGCCGGGGACGGCGGCATGGCCGTTGCGCGGTTCGTAGAAATGCAGGTCTGACATGATCGGGCGGCCCTTGGCTCATATGTGCGGTCGTGTTTGCGGTTTCGTCGGCGCGTCGCTGCGACTAAGGTGTAACCGAGCCGCCGTGTGGCGCGAATAGGGATCTGCATGACCGACGCACCCCAGCCAACCCCGGGACAACCCGCTTCGCCCACGGCCGTTCCCGCGAGCACCTCGATCTATCGCCATCGCCTCGCGACGCGGGTCTGGCACTGGGTCAATGCGGTGACGATCGTCATCATGATCGGCAGCGGGCTGACGATCCTCAACGCGCATCCGCACCTCTATTGGGGCGAATATGGCGCAAATTCGGATCATTCGTGGTTCAATCCGCCGCATATGCCGTCCTATCTGACGATCCCGGCGGGTTACAATCTGGCGATCGCGCGGCGTTGGCATCTGCTGTTCGCACTCGTCTTTGGCTTCGGCCTGCTCGCCTTCATGGTCGCGAGCTTGCTCAACCGCCATTTCCAGAAGGATCTTCGGATCCGCCTGAAGGAGCTGGCGCCGTCGCACTTCTGGTTCGATCTGAAGGAGCATCTCGCCTTCCGCTTCCACGATCCGAAGCATCCGGCGGCGTTCAACATCTTCCAGAAGCTGTCCTATGCGCTGACGATCTTCGGACTGATCCCGGCGATGATCGTCTCGGGGCTCGCGTTGTCGCCTGCGATGACCGCTGCGTGGCCGTGGTTGCTCGCGGTCGTCGGCGGGCGCGCATCGGCGCGATCGGTGCATTTCATCGCCGCGTCGGGGCTGGTGGTGTTCATCATCGTGCACCTTGTGCTCGTGATCCTCGCGGGCGCCTGGCCCGAGGTGAAGTCGATGGTGACGGGCTGGTGGCGCGTGCCCGAAGACCGTGCGGAGGAAGCGGCATGAGCGGTATCATCACGCGGCGCGCTTTGCTCACCACCGGCGCGCTCGGCGCGGGCGCGCTGCTGAGCGGGTGCGATCAGGTCGCCAAAACGCCGGCATTGCGCAAGATCCTGTTCTCGGGCGAGACGATCAACGAGGGGTTGCAGCGCGCATTGTCGAACCGCGGCAGCCTGGCGAAGGAATATCGCCCCGATCAGATGTCGCCCTTCTTCCGCACAAATGGCACCCGCAACCCCAACACGCCCGATTATACCGCGATGGTGGCCGACAAGTTCGCGCACTGGCGGCTCGAAGTCGGCGGTCTCGTCAATCGTCCGCTCGCGCTGTCACATGCGCAACTGCTGGCGATGCCCGCGCGCAGCCAGATCACGCGGCACGATTGCGTCGAGGGGTGGAGCGCGATCGGGCAGTGGCACGGCCCGCTGCTCGGCACCGTGCTCAAGGCCGCCGACGTGCGCACCACCGCGCGCTATGTCGTGTTCACCTGCGCCGATCTGTTCTCGGGCCAGCATTATTACGAATCGATCGATCTGATCGACGCCTTCCATCCGCAGACAATCCTCGCCTGGGGAATGAACGGGCATCTGCTCGACGTCGGGCACGGCGCGCCCGTCCGGCTGCGGGTCGAGCGGCAGCTCGGCTACAAGCAGGCGAAATATATCATGCGGATTGACGCGGTCGCCTCGCTCGCCGGGATCGGCAAGGGCAAGGGCGGCTATTGGGAAGATGCGATCGATTACGATTGGTATGCCGGCATCTAATCGCTAAATACGCGCAGCTATGGCTTTGATCGACTTATTCCTCGCCAAGCGCGTCAAGCGCGGCACGCTCACGCTCCATCATGCCGATGGCAAGACCCGCACCTTCGGCACCGCGACACCGGGTTTCCCCGATATCGTTCTGCGCTTCACCGATGCCGGCGCTGCCGCCGCGATCGTGCGCGATCCGGGGATCGGCGCGGGCGAGGCCTATATGAACGGGCGGATGGTGATCGAGCAGGGTGACGCGCGCGATCTCGTCAAGCTGCTGATGAAGAACGATCCGTGGGAGGCCGGCCAGAACGGGCTCGCCGCGTCGCCGCTGCGGCGCGCGGTGCAAGCGGTGACGCTTCGCTTCGGGCGGGTCAACATGGCGCGCCAGTCGAAGCGCAACGTCGCGCATCATTACGATCTGTCGGACCGGCTGTACGATCTCTTCCTCGATGCCGACCGGCAATATAGCTGCGCTTATTTCACCGATCCGGCCAACTCGCTCGAGCAAGCGCAGGACGACAAGAAGGCGCATATCGCCGCCAAGCTCGCGCTCGCGCCAGGGACGCGCGTACTCGACATCGGCTGCGGCTGGGGTGGGATGGCGCTGTACCTGCACCAGCAGACCGGGGCGGAAGTGCTCGGCGTGACGCTCAGCGAGGAGCAGCTGAAGGTCGCGCGCGAACGGGCAGACGCGGCGGGGGTGGCGGACAAGGTCAAGTTCGAGCTGATCGACTATCGCCATGTCACGGGGAAGTTCGACCGGATCGTCTCGGTCGGCATGTTCGAACATGTCGGTCCCGCCAATTACACCACCTTTTTCCGCCAGTGCCGCGATCTGCTGACCGATGACGGCGTGATGCTGCTCCACACGATCGGTCGTGCCGGCGGGCCGGGCGTGACCGATTCGTGGACCGCGAAATACATCTTCCCGGGCGGCTACAATCCCGCTTTGTCGGAGATCGTCGCGGCGAACGAAGGGCTGCGCTTCATGATCACCGACATCGAAGTGCTGCGGCTGCATTACGGCTACACGCTCGACCAATGGTACGACCGCGTCGTCGCGGCGCGCGACGAGATCATCGCTCTGTATGACGAGCGCTTCTATCGCATGTGGCAATTCTACCTCGCCGGGGCGGGGCAGTCGTTCCATTACGGCAGCATGGTCAATTACCAGGTCCAGTTCGCCAAGAACCGCCATGTCTTGCCGATCACGCGCGACTATATGCTCGAGGGCGAGCGCGCGATGCGCTCCCCGACGGTTGCACCTGCCGCGCTGGTCGCATAGGGCGCACCCGCGCCAAAACCGAAGGATTCGCTCGCATGACTGATCAGATCAACCGCGTCGTCCTCGCCTATTCGGGCGGGCTCGATACCAGCGTGATCCTGAAGTGGCTGCAGCAGACCTACAATTGCGAGGTCGTCACCTTCACCGCCGATCTCGGCCAGGGCGAAGAGCTCGAGCCGGCGCGGCGGAAGGCAGAAGCGGCCGGCGTAAAGCCCGAGCACATCTTCATCGACGATCTGCGCGAGGAATTCGTCAAGGATTACGTCTTCCCGATGATGCGCGCCAACGCGCTCTATGAGGGGCTGTATCTGCTCGGCACCTCGATCGCGCGGCCGCTGATCGCCAAACGCCAGATCGAGATCGCCAAGATGCTGAACGCCGACGCGGTCAGCCACGGCGCGACCGGCAAGGGCAACGACCAGGTCCGCTTCGAGCTCGGCTATTACGCGCTCGCGCCCGATATCAAGGTGATCGCGCCGTGGCGCGAATGGGATCTGACCAGCCGCACCAAGCTGATCGAGTTTGCCGAACAGCACCAGATCCCGGTGAGCAAGGACAAGCGCGGCGAAGCGCCGTTCTCGACCGACGCCAACATGCTGCACACGTCTTCCGAAGGCAAAGTGCTCGAGGATCCATGGGACGAGGTTCCCGATTACGTCTATTCGCGCACGGTCAATCCCGAGGACGCGCCGAACGAGCCCGAGACGATCACGATCGATTTCGAGGGCGGCGACGGCGTCGCGATCAACGGCGTCGGCATGTCGCCGGCGACTTTGCTCGAGACGCTCAACGAGATGGGCCGGCGTCACGGTATCGGCCGGCTCGACCTGGTCGAAAACCGCTTCGTCGGCATGAAGTCGCGCGGGATGTACGAGACGCCGGGCGGCACGATCTATCACCTCGCGCATCGCGGGATCGAGCAATTGACGCTCGACCGCGGCGCGGCGCATCTCAAGGACGAGCTTGCGCCGCGCTATGCCGAGCTGATCTACAACGGCTTCTGGTTCAGCCCCGAGCGCGAGATGCTGCAGGCGGCAATCGACCACAGCCAGAGCAAGGTGACGGGCACCGTCCGCCTCAAGCTCTACAAGGGCAATGTCTCGGTCACCGGGCGCAAGTCGCCCTTCTCGCTCTATTCGGAGAAGGTCGTCACCTTCGAGGACGATCAGGGCGCGTACGACCAGCGCGATGCGGCTGGCTTCATCAAGTTGCAGGCGCTCCGGTTGCGGCTTCTGGGGCGGCGTGATCGCGCCTAAGCGTTTGACAACAGGCGGATGGGGTCAAGTGACGCGCGAAAACGGCGCGATCTAACTTCGCCTTAACCCCGTTCGCCTAAGTCGGTCGCGATGGACGCTCGCGAATCCCGATTGGCCCGCCGGAGCAACGCACTGTGTGCGCTCGCGCTGGCGGCGCTGCTGGGTGCGGTCTGGGCGGTTTGCGACCGGGGGTCGCTTTCGTCACTGCACCTTCCCGACGCCGACGCCATGCTGCGGCTTCAACAAATTCGCGACTGGCTGGCGGGGCAGGGGTTTGCCGATCTGCGTCAGCACCGGCTCGGTGCTGCGCCCGGACTTGCGCTGGAATGGTCGCGTCTGCCCGACCTCGCGCCGGGCGCGATCATTGCTGCGCTCGCACCGATCGCCGGCGCGCCGCTTGCCGAAATGATCGCCGTGATCGTCTGGCCGACCGCGCTGTTCGCTGCGGCGCTGCTGCTCGTCACACGGATCGCGCGCGCGCTCGGCGGCAGCGCGATCGCGCGCACCGCGACCGTCGTCGCCGCGATCGCCTTTCCTGCCACCACGATCTTCCTGCCCGGCAGGATCGACGCCGACGGGCTACAGATCGTGTTGGTGCTGGTCATGGCGCGCGCGCTCGTTGCCCGGGCGGCGATCGAACCGGGCTTGGTCGCCGGACTTGCGGGGGCGGCGAGCCTTGTTATCGGGGTCGAGTGCGTCCCGCTGATCGTGGCGGTCGGCGGTGCGATGGCGATCGAATGGCTGCGCGCGCGCAGCGGTGCCGACGACCGGATGATGGGGCTTGGGATCGGGCTCGGAGCGGGGCTGCTCGCCGCGTCGATCGTATTCCGGCCGATCGTATGGACTTATGCCGCGTGCGATGGTTTCACCATGACCGCCTGGCGCGCCGCAGTGATCGCCGCCTTCGCGCCGATGGGCATGGCGCTCGCCGCGCGCGACATCGCCAGCCCTGCGACGCGCGCGGTGTTGGGGACGATCATCATCGCGGTGGTCGCGACGGGGATCGTGCTGGTCGCGCCGGAATGCCTTGTACCGGATGGCGGCATCGATCCGATCCTCGTCCAGCTGTGGCGCGCCGAGATTGCCGACGCGCGGTCGGTCACCATAGCGACGCTGCCGACCGCGATCGGCTATGCCGGGATGATGGTCGCGGGCGTGCTGGCGAGCGGCTGGCGGCTGTATGCGACGCGCGACCAGCGTTGGGCCGGTCTGCTGATCGTCCAGCTTGCCGCGCTGCTGTTGAGCTGCGCGCAGATGCGCGGTGCATATGCCGGTGCGATCCTGGCCGCGCCCGGGCTGGCGGCGGTGATCGCCGCGGCGCGCACGCGGGGCGTGCTGCCGCTGGCCGGGGCGTGGATCACGTCGGCTGGGATTCTGTATCCGATCGCCGCGCAGGCATTCGTCGCGAGCCGCATCGCCCGCGAGACTGCGGCGGACAGCTGCGCTGCGCCAGCGACACTCGCGATGCTGCGACGTCTGCCCCCCGGCGGCTTGCTCGCGCCGCTCGAGCTCGGCGCCGATGCGATCGGCGCGACGCAATTGAGCGTGGTCGGTGCGCCCTATCATCGCAACGCTGCGGGCAACCTCGCGGTCTATCGCTTCTTCGTCGGCACCCCGGCGCAGGCCGCGGCGATCGCACGCGGCTGGGACGTGCAGTATGTTGCGCTGTGCGGCGACAGCTTCGGTTCGGCAGGCGGCGCCTCGCTCGCCTATGCCATCCGGCAGGGCCATGCGCCGAACTGGCTCGTGCCGATCGCGCCGCCCGGCCGCGCGTTTGCCCTCTACCGCGTCGAAGCACGCTTGTTTTCGCAAACGCCACCGCAGTAAGACCCCGCAAATGCGGGAAGGTTTCTCAATATCGCGCTGCTCGCAAGCGCGCTGGTTCGGGTGTGTCGCGATCACCGCGACGGCGTGCCCATCGGCATCGCGCCGTGTCGTCTCGTGCCGGTCAGATCGGCCACGTGGCGCATACCGGGCCGCTCGTGTTGCACTGCCTGGCGCGACTTCGCTTGTCGCACCGCCCGTTTCGCCGGTAAGGCGCTAGCATGCCGAACGAGACTTCTTCCGATCTACAATGGTGGCAGACGCGCTGGTTCGTCGCGGTGATGGCGCTGATTGCGATCATCCCCTTGCTGCGTCCCGAAATCCCGCCGCTGGTCGATCTGCCGGGCCATATGGGGCGCTACCGCGTGCAATTGTCGCGCGACGAATATCCGTGGCTATCGGACTGGTACAATTTCAACTGGCAGCTGATCGGCAATCTCGGGATCGACATCCTGATCATCCCGCTTGCCAAGCTGTTCGGGCTCGAGCTCGCGGTGAAGCTGCTGGTGATGACGATCCCGGTGCTGACCGTTACCGGCCTGCTGTGGATCGCGCGCGAGGTGCATGGGCGCATCCCGCCGACCGCCGTGTTCGCGCTGCCGCTTGCATACAGCTATGCCTTCCAGTTCGGCTTCGTCAATTTCGCCTTCTCGATGGCGCTGGCGCTCAACGCGTTCGCGCTGTGGCTGCGGCTCGCGCGGCACCAGCGCTTCGGCTTGCGTGCGGCGATCTTCGTGCCGCTCTCGTGTATCATCTGGGTGGCGCACACCTTTGGCTGGGGCGTGCTCGGCGTTCTGGCGTATTCGGCCGAGATGGTCCGCCAGCATGATGCGCGGGTCGATCGCGGTCCGCTGAGCTGGATCAAGGCATGGCTGCGCGCCGGCGTCGGTTGCGTTCCGCTCGCCCTGCCGATGGTGTTGATGGTGGTGTGGCGCAGCGGCGAGCATGTCGGCGGGCAGACCGGCGACTGGTTCAACTGGCGCGCCAAGATCGGCTATATGACGATGGCGCTGCGTGACCGCTGGATCACCTTCGATCTCGCCGGGATGGCGATTCTGCTGCTGATCCTGTTCCGCGGTTTTCGCGATCCGAGCGTTGAATATTCGCGCAATCTCGGCCTGTCGGCGCTGTTCCTGCTCGCGGTGTTCATCCTGCTGCCGCGGATCGTGTTCGGATCGGCCTATGCCGACATGCGGCTCGCGCCGTTCATGCTCGCGATCGCGGTGATCGCGGTGCGCCCTAAAAAGGGCCTGTCGATCCGTGGCAGCGCGACGATCGCCGCGCTCGGGCTCGCTTTCGTGCTGGTGCGGATCGCGGCGGGTACGGCGAGCTTCTGGATGTTCGCGCAAGATTACGACCGCGAGTTGAAGGCGCTCGATCATCTCCCGGTCGGCGCCAAGCTCGTCACCTTCGTCGGCGCGCAATGCGGTGCGCCGTGGAAAATGACGCGGCTCGAACATCTCCCCGCGATCGCGCTCGAGCGCAAGGCGGCCTATGCCAACGATCAATGGTCGATGGCGGGCGCGCAGTTGCTCACGGTGAAATATGTCCGTGCGCAGCGCTTTGCGCACGATCCGTCCGAGATCGTGACGAGCGTGCAATGCCCGCGCGAATGGTGGCGCCCGATCAGCAAGGCGATGGCGCGCTTCCCGCGCAATGCCTTCGACTATGTCTGGCTGATCCGTCCGCCGGCGTACGATGCCAAATTCAACCAGGGGCTGATCCCGATCTGGCGCGACGGGAGCAGCGTGCTGTTCCGCGTCGACCATAGCCAGCGCGGGATCGAGATCAGCGACGCCGCGCTGAAGACCGCACGCCCGCGCCCGACGCCGTTCTAACCCTTTTTGAACGGCGTCATCGCGCCGAGGAATTCCTGGTCGGATTCGACCGAGGCGCGCTCGCGCACCAGGAAATCGGCGATCGCGCGGCGGAAGCCCGCATCGGGGATGTAATGTGCCGACCAGGTCGGGACCGGGACGTAGCCGCGCGCGAGCTTGTGCTCGCCCTGCGCACCCGCCTCGACGGTCTTCAATCCGCGCGCGATCGCGGCGTCGATCGCCTGGTAATAGCACAGCTCGAAATGAAGGAAGGGGACATCCTCGGTGCAGCCCCAATAGCGGCCGTAGAGCGTGTCCTCCCCGATCAGATTGAGCGCACCCGCGATCGGGCGCCCGTCGCGCTCGGCGAAGATCAGCAGGACCCGCTCGGGCATCGTCTGGCCGAGCAGCGTGAAGAACTGCCGCGTCAGATACGGCTGGCCCCATTTGCGCGCGCCGGTGTCCTGATAGAACACCCAGAAGGCGTCCCAGTCGGCCTCGGTAACGTCGGCGCCCGAGATGTGGCGGATCGTCAGGCCCTCGACCGCGCCAGCGCGCTCCTTGCGGATCGCCTTGCGCTTGCGGCTGGCGAGATCGCCGAGGAATCCGTCGAAATCGGCATAGCCCTGGTTCTGCCAGTGGAACTGCGTGCCCTCGCGGATCAGCCAGCCTGCCGCCTCGAATGCGGGGAGCTGTTCGGGCGCGACGAAGGTGGCGTGCGCGGAGGACAGCCCGTGCTGGTCGGTCACCGCCTCGATCGCGGCGATCAGAGCAGGCGCCTGGTCGGGATCGCGCAGCAGCAGCCGGGGGCCGGGCGCGGGGGTGAAGGGCACGGCGATCTGCAGCTTGGGGTAATAGGATCCGCCGGCCCGCTCCCACGCGTCGGCCCAGCCATGGTCGAAGACATATTCGCCCTGGCTGTGGCTCTTGGCATAAGCCGGGGCGATCGCAGCGGGCTTGCCGTCGGCGCCGTCGACGATGATCGGGATCGGTTGCCAGCCGGTGCGCGACCGCGCGCTGCCTGACGATTCAAGGATCGACAGGAAGGCGTGGCTGACGAAGGGATTGCCGGTGCCGGCGCAGGCATCCCAGTCTTCCGCCGGGATGGCGGCGATGCCGTCGACGATACGGGCGGTGACGGCGTTCTTCACGTCCCCAAGCTAGGGGGTCGCAGGCGCTTTCTCAACCGCTGGCGCCGCGAACGACCAGCATAAAGCGAGCAGCAGGAACGGCGTGACGAATTCGCGGTGGCGCTCGCCGAATTCGAACCACACGCCGAACAGCAGCAATTGGAGCCCGCAGGCGGCGATCAGCAGCACGAGCGTGAAGGGCAGGCGGGGACCGAGCTTGAACGCCGCGCCGCCGAGCAAGGCGAGATGCGCGAGCATCGACAGCGGCCACAAGGCGGCGGCGAGCACGCGTGGCACCGGCGGACCCATCGCGACGAGCCGCGTCACGCCGAACTGCGCGATGCCCGACGCGCGGACGAATTTGGTCAGCGTCAGCCGGACGAAGCCGACCGGATGCGTACGGATCCACTCGACCGCGATCGCGCCGATGCGCTTGCCGTAAGCGAGCTCGGGGATCCCCTTGAGGGCGGGCGGCGGCGGTTGCCAATTGCCCGTCGCATCGGGATTGTTGCCAATCCACAGGCTCGCGCCGCTCGCGGTGGTGAGCGGGACGAAAGCGTGGAACACTGCCCAGTTGCGCACCCACCACGGCACCAGCACCACCGCTGCGACCACGCCGCCTTGCAGTCCCGTGCGCAGCATCGGCCACAGCCCGATCCGGCCGACGAGTACCAACCCGAACACAGCGGCGAGCGGCGCCTCGCCCGGCTGCGTCAGGGCGAGCAACCCGGCCGGAACCCCGAGCGCGAGCGCACCGCGCCAGCCCGCGCGGCGATCGATCCAGGCGAGCGCCAGCAAGAGGACGAGCAGCGCACACAGCGACTCCTTCTGCGCAAGCGGCGCCGAAAACAGCACCGACGGCCAGATCAGATAGAGCCAGGCGGCGCGGCGTCCGGCCACTGCACTGCCGAGCCGGGACCCCAGGACGAACAGCAGCCATGCCGTCGCACCATCGGTCAGCGTGCCGAGCGTCAACACAGCGGCCGTATCGAACCCGAAAACCGCGCCCCAGCCTGCCAGCAGCAGCGGATAGAGCGGGGGAAACAGCGCGCGCCACGCCGAGCCGAAGAACGGATCGTGGATCACCAGCCCGTGGCCAGCGAGCAGGCCCTTGGCGAGATTGAGATAGGCGTTGGGGTCGCCGGTCGATGTGCGCCCGACGGCAAGCAACGCGAAGACGCTGCGGACCACCACCAGCGTCGTCGCCAGCGCGGCGAGCGGCCCGATGCCAGGGCGCTCGCGCAGGATGTCGAACCCGGTTGCGGCGAGGGCAATCCAGCCGGCGACCGCGCCGATCGAAGCGACAGTGATGCCCCATCGCGTGTTCAGATCGGGGATCGAACTGAGCCCGTAGAGCAGCAGCAGCCCCAGCGCCGCCTGGACGCTCCATCTGGTCCAGCGCTCAATCTGGGTCCTGCGCGGCATCACTGCCCGAAAGCAGTCACTCGGTAGAGCAAGGTGATCGCGACGCGGCGGTTGCGCGGATCGGAGGGATTGTCCTTGATCATCGGCTCGCGGTCGGCGACGCCCTCGATCCGGTTGAACCGCGTGTCGGGCAACCCACCCGCGGCGAGCCGGCGCCGCGTCGCCTCGGCGCGCGCGCTCGACAGCATCCAATTGTTCATCGCGAGCGGATCGCCATAGCCCAGATTGTCGGTATGCCCGCGGATCATGATCGGGTTGTCGGTGCCCTTGATCGATTTGGCAATCATTCCGAGCAGCGCCGACGCGCGCGGATCAAGTTGCGTCGTGCCGAGATCGAACATCGAGTAATCGGCATCGTCGAGCAGATCGATCCGCATCCCGTCATTGGTCTTGACGAAGCGGACATGGTTCGAGAGGCGCGCGAGGGCTGGGTTGGTCGCCATCGACTTGGTCATGGCGTGCTTCATCGCCTCGAAATTCTTGCGATCCTCGGTCGTCAGCGCCTTGTCCTTGAGCGTGCCCTTCTGCCCGGTGCCGACCTGGTCGCCGCCGATTGCCTCGACCGGGATCGTCATCGAGCGCGTGCCGGTCTGCGAGGCGCGGTGCGCGTAATTGTCCTTCGACGTCATCGAATCGCCACCGAAGATACCGTTCGAGCCCGCGCTGTTTTCTTTCATCTGGACGAGCGTCGGCGAGAAATAATCGGCGAGCGCCTTGCGCTGCTTTTCATTGGTCGCACCGAGCAGCCACATCAGCAGGAAGAATGCCATCATCGCCGTCACGAAATCGGCATAGGCGACCTTCCACGCGCCGCCGTGATGGCCGCCATGACCCTCGATATAGATCTTCTTGTAGATGATCTTGGGCGGCACGTTGGCGCCGTGCGGGGCGCGGGCGGCGGCCATCAGCGTCGGCCTGTCGGAAGGGTCTCACGCGACGGCGCGAAGGCGCGAAGCGAAGAGGAGTCACGCGGAGCCGCGGAGACGCGGAGGAAGAAGGAGGCGTTTGCGCGGCAGCGCAGAGCGCGCAGGTCGCGCAACGCAGGATGCGCGCGCGTCAGCATGCTGTCGTCCGCCGTACGGCAATGGTGCAGGGCTACCGCGGCGATGGGGTGAGCCACCTCCGCGTCTCCGCGTCTCTGCGGGAGCCCAACCTTTTCCGCGACTTCGCGGCTTCGCGTTAAATCCGTCACGATTACCGCCCCCGCAACCCGTCGAACACCTCGGCGAAGCCGGGTTGGTTCGAATGCGCGATGCCAGAGCGCGCTGCTTCGATGACGAGCGGCTGCGGGTGGCCGTGGAGCGAGGCGATGATGATCTGCTTAACGACGTGATAGATCGCACCATCGGCATCGAGCACTTGCTTGAGGCGATTGGCGAGCGGCGCGACGATGCCGTAGGCGAGCAGAACGCCCATGAAGGTGCCGACCAGCGCCGAGCCGATCATCGCACCGAGGATCGCCGGCGGCTTGTCGATCGAGCCCATCGTCTTGACCACGCCGAGCACCGCCGCGACGATGCCGAGCGCGGGGAGCGCGTCGGCGAGCGTCGCGATCGTGCCTTGCGGGCCTTCGACCTCGTGGTGGTGGGTCTTGATCATATTGTCCATCACGTCCTCGACGGCATGAACGTCGAGCGTGCCCGACGACACGACGACGAGCCGGAGCGTATCGGCGATCAGGTTGGTCAGCGCATGATCCGACAGCAGCCGCGGATATTCGGCGAACACTGCGGAGGAAGCCGGATCCTCGACATGCGGTTCGAGCGCGATCGGGCCTTCGGTGCGCAGCATCTTCATCAGCTTCGACACGAGGAAGATGACGTCGAGATAATCCTGCTTCTTGTATTTCGGGCCCTTGAAGACCTTCATCAACCCGCCGCCGAGCGCCTTCAGCTCCTTCATCGAATTGCCGATGATGAGCGCGCCGACTGCGGCGCCGCCGATGATCAGCATCTCGTGCGGGATGGCCTCCATCACGGGGCCGAGCGCGCCGCCGGTGATCGCGAAACCGCCGAAGATCATCACGAGAAGAACGACTATGCCGATGACCGGAAACATGAGTGGCGGTGGCCCCTGGCTGACGCGGGTCGGGTGGACCTGCGGACTATGATGACGGCTTAGCGGGGATTGGTGTTCAACCAGTTAACCAACGAAGGTTTGTTTTACCCCGATCGCCCTCAGGAGCGGGGCGAGCCGCGCCGATCGCTTGCGCTCCCGGCGGAAGACCGGCTTATTTCAGGTAATCGAACAGCGAGAGCGAGCCGAGCTTGGTGAAGCTTGCTTGCGTTGCCGAAAGCACCGTCATCGTCTTCTGCAGTTCGGCGATCGCGCTCGACAGGTCGGTATCCTCGAGCGCCGAGCGATCGAGCTCGCGCGCGCTGGCGGCGTCGGTCGACTGCGTCGAGACGATGTCGAGCCGCGCCGCGCGCGCGCCGACCGAGCCCTGGACCGCGTTGACCTGCGTCATCGCGCCCTTCAGTCCATCGGCCGCTGTGCCCGCAGCACTCGAAATGTCGCCGCCCGCGTTGAGCGCCGAGATGAAGTTCGAGAGCACCGCAAACGCATCGGTCGTGCCGCCGCCGCTCGTCGGGATGTTGCCGAACACGCGCTGCGCGCTGTCGGTCGCCTGGATGTTGGTGCCGTCGGCGACCGGGATCGCCGAGACTTCGCCCGTGCCGCCGAAGCTGACCGTGCCGTCGGCCGCCTGGGTCACCGCATTGGTGCCAGTCGCCGCGCCGAACAGCGGCTGGCCGCGCGCGTCCTTCGTTCCAGCCAGATTGACGAGATCGTCGCGGATGCTCTGCAGCTGGATCGCGATCGCCTTGCGGTCGGTGTCGTTGAGCGTGCCGTTCGCGGCTCGCGTGGTAAGCTCGGCCGCCTGCTGGAGTTGGGTGCCGATCGCGCTCAGCGTCGAATCCGATTGCTGCAGCAGCGATGTCGCCATGCTCACGTTGCTGGCATAGGCCTTGCTGTCGGCGGTCGCTTGTTTGATCGTGGAAAGGCGGTTGTACGCGACCACGTCGGCGGACGGATCGGTGAACTTCTTGGTCGACGCGATCTTCGTGTTGAGCGTGTCGGCCTTGGCCGACAGCTTCGACAGCTGCGACGCTCCGGTGTCGTAGAATTGGCTGGTGCCGATCTGCATGGCGGGTCCTAGCGGATGTCGAGGATCGACTGGAGCGTGTCGCGCGCGACCTGGATCACGCGGCTCGACGCCGAATAGGCTTGCTGGAAGCGCAGCAGGTCGACCGCTTCGCTATCGAGGTTGACCCCCGATACGGCGTCGCGCGCGGCAATTGCATTGTCGCGGATCGACCCTTGCGCTGTCGCGACTTGCTGGCGGCTGGCGAGCGTGGCGGCGTTGCTCGAGACGAGCGCGGTGGCCTTGGTCTCGAACGCGCCGGTGGTGCGCAACGTGGCGAGATTGGCGAGGTTGCTGTTGTCGCGCGGGCCCGCGCCCTTGGCGGCGGCGGCGATGCCGTTCGGGTCGGTGAGTGCGACGGTGATGTCGGTCGCGCTGCTGCCGGTCGCGAACAGCGCTGCGCCGGGAGTGCCCGCGAGGTCGCTGCCTTCCGCCTGGACGGCGTTGACGCCGCTGGTGAAGGCGCTGGCGATCCCACCGAGCTGGATGCGAGCATCGGCGATCCGCGCTGCGGCCTCGACCACGCCTGCAAGCGCGCCGCCCGACGAGGTCACCGGCGCCACGCCGTCGGCGGCTTGAACGGTGAAGGCGACCGTCCCGTCGGTGCCACGCGCAAAGCCAACGCTCGCCGACTGGTTGCCTGCGACGAGCGTCGGGCCGCCGCCGTTGCCGAGCTTCACGCTCGCGCGCTCGGCCGAGTCGGTCGAAACCGAGAGATCGCTGATCGCACTCATTTGATTGAGAATCGAATCGCGTTGGTCGGCGAGTTGCGCCGCGCCGTTCGAGCCGGGTTGTACGCGGCCAAGCCCGTCATTGACCTTGGCGAGGGCGGTGCCGAGCGCGGTCAGCGTCGTCACCGCCTGCGTCGCGGTCGTATCGAGATCGGCGTCGAGGCTGTCGAGCGCCTTGCCCGTTGCAGTGAAGCTGGCGGCAACGGTCTTGGCCTGTTCGAGCATCGCTGCGCGCGGCGCCGATGCGGTGGGATCGGCGGCGACGGTCTTGGCCGAATTGAAGAAGCCGGTGATCTGCTCGCCGACCTGGTTGCCGGTCAGCGCGCTCTGGATGCGGCCGAGCCATTCGACGCTGGTGTCGGTCCGCGCGAGATCGGCGCTCGCGTTGCGTACGTCGGCGGCGCGCAGCGAGTCGGCCGAGCGCGTAATTCCGGCGGCGATGACGCCTTGCCCGACCGCGATCTTGCCGCCGCTCGCGATGCCGAGCGCGGGCGCGACTTCGCGCAAATCCGCGGTCCGCTTGGCATAGCCCGGCGTCGCGGCATTCGCGATATTCTCGGATACGGTGGTGAGCGCGGTCTGATACGCCTTCACCCCGCTCGCGCCGATGCTGAGCAGGTCGCTCACGGCGTCGTGCCCTCAGCCGGCGGCTCGGCGGCGGGCTGCAGGGCGGCCTGCGACTTGGCGAGGAACGCGGTCATCGCCTTGCCGATGCCGAGCGGCGCATGCTCGGCCATGTTCTGCGCGACTTGCGTGTCCTGCATTTCCTTGAAGGTATCCATGCCCTTCGAGCCGAACAGGCCATCCTCGGCGAGATGCGTCGACCGCATCGACTTGACCATCATGCCGGTGAACACCGCTTCGAACTTCTTGCCGGCGGCCTCGAGATTGGCGCGGCTCTGCAAGCGGCTGGTGTCGACGCTGATGCCTGTCGTCGGGCCCGGGATCGGGGTGATGGCGGGAACGTCGCTCATAGCACGATCAACTCGGCCTTGAGCGCGCCGGCTTCCTTCAGCGCTTCGAGGATCGCGACCAGATCGGCCGGCGAGGCGCCGATCGCATTGACCGCCTTGACCACGTCGGACAGCTTGGGGCCGGGCTCGAGCAGGAACATCGGGTGCTTTTCCTCGTCGACCGCAACTGCGGACTTTTGCTGCTTGGCGGTCTGGCCCTGGCTGAACGGCAAGGGCTGGCTGACCTTTTCGGTTTCGTCGATCCGCACCGTCAGCTTGCCGTGTGTCACCGCGGCGGTGCCGACGCGGACCGCAGAGTTGATAACGACCGTTCCCGTCCGGGCATTAACAATTACTTTTGCCGAGGGTTCGGCCGAGACGACGTCGAGGTTCTCGATCTCGCTCATCAGCGTCGCGCGGATGTCGCCGCCCACCGGCGCGCGGACCGCGACCGAGACGGCATCGGTCGCCTGCGCGGTGCCCGCGCCGAGCCGCGAATTGATCGCGCCGGCGACGTTCTGCGCCGTCGTGAAATCGGCGCGTGCGAGGTTGAAGGTCAGGGTGGGCGTGTTCTCGAACCCGGTCGCGACGGCGCGCTCGACCGTCGCGCCTTCGGGGATGCGTCCCGCCGAGGGGATGTTGACGACGATCGTCGAACCGTCCTTGCCCTCGGCACCAAGCCCACCGACGGCGAGATTGCCCTGCGCCATTGCATAGATCTGGTTATCGGCGCCGAGCAGCGGGGTCATGATCAGCGCGCCGCCGCGCAAGGACTTGGCCTTGCCCATCGAGGCGACGGTGATGTCGAGCTTCTGGCCGGGCTTGGCAAAGGGCGGCAGATCGGCGGTGATCATCACGACGGCGGCGTTCTTGAGGCCGGGGTTGACGTTTGCGGGCAATTGCAGCCCGAAGCGCGAGGCGACCGCCTTCATCGACTGGATGGTGTATTCGAGATTGTCGTCGCCCGTGCCGGGAAGGCCGACGACGATGCCGTAGCCGGTCAGCTGGTTGGTGCGGATACCCTGGAAGCCGCCGAGATCCTTGATCCGGTCGGCCGAGGCGGGGGTGGCAAACAGCACGGCGAAAAGGAAAGCGAGCACCAGCTTCCAGCCGTCACCCCCGCGAAAGCGGGAGTCCCGCTTCTTGCCCGCGGTCCGAAGGAGAAGCGGGACCCCCGCTTTTGCGGGGGTGACGGGGGGGAGGGCGCGCAAAAGGGTCATCAGAAGGGGCTCACCACCGAGAAGAAGCGGCTCAGCCAGCCTTGGCGGCTCGCGCGCGCCACGTCGCCCTTGCCGGTATAGGCGATCTGCGCGTCGGCGACGCGCGTCGAGGGGATGCGGTTGTTGGCGTCGATATCGGCCGAGCGGACCAGCCCCTTGATTTGGACGAACTCGTCGCCGCGGTTGAGCGTGACGCGCTTCTGCCCTTGAACGAGCATCGTGCCATTCGAGAGCACCTTGCTCACCGTCACGCTGACTTCGCCCGACAGGCTGTTCGACTGGTCGGCGGCGCCGCTGCCGTTGAAATTGCGCGATCCGCTCATCGACACGTCGGTGCCCTGGAACAGCGCGAGCCGGCCGGTTGTCGGCGGGATCAGGCTGAGGCCGCCGCTCGAGCCGAGCTTTGAATTGGCCGATTTGGAGGCAGCGGTCGCCTCGACCAGCACGATCGTCAGCGGATCCCCGACGCGGCGCGCGCGCGTGCCTTCGTAGAGCGCGGCATAGCCGCTGCTCGCCTGGAAGATCGACCCGTTCGCCACCAGCGGCGCCTCGGGCTCGGCTGCGGGGAGTGCCGCCGAGAAATCGACCGGGGGCTTCTTCTTGCCGCCGAACAGGTTCGCTTGCGCGACCGTCGGCACCAAAGCGAGCGTCAGGACGCAGGCGATTCGGAGAGAGAGGGATGTCATGGTGTTAACCATCACAGATTTTGGTTAACATATTTCAGCATCTCGTCGGTCGCGGTGATCATTTTCGAATTCACCTCATAGGCGCGCTGCGTCTCGATCATGTCGACGAGCTCCTCGACGACGTTGACGTTCGATCCTTCGAGCTGCCCCTGGCGGATGTTGCCGCGGCCTTCTTGCCCCGCGATGCCGAGATTGGCCGCGCCCGACGCCGAGGTTTCGGCAAGGTAATTGTCGCCCTTCGACAGTAGGCCCGCGGCATTGGGGAAGCTCGCGACCTGGATCTGGCCGAGCTGGGTCGACGCCGACTGGCCGGGGACGGTCGCCGAGACGGTGCCGTCGGTGCCGACGGTGATCGCGGTCGCGCCTTCGGGGATCGTGATGCCGGGCTGGACTTGATAGCCCTCGCTCGTCACCAGCAGCCCTTCGGGGCTGCGCGAGAAATTGCCCGCGCGGGTGTAGCCGAGCGTGCCGCCGGGCAGCTGGACCTGAAAATAGCCATCGCCGTCGAGCGCCATGTCGAGGCTGTTGTTGGTCTGCTGGAACGACCCTTGCGTATCGATCCGCGCGGTGCCCTGGATCTTGACGCCGGTGCCGAGGTTGAGCCCCGTCGCGTATTTCGATTCCGAAGAGCTCGGCGCTCCGGGCGCGGTGACCGTCTGGTAGGCGAGCGTCTCGAACGCGGCCCGGTCCTTCTTGTACGCCGTGGTGTTCACGTTCGCGAGGTTGTTCGAGATGACGCGCATGCGCATGTCCTGGGCATCGATCCCAGTCCGCGCGATCTGCATGGCTGCACTACCCATGGTCTATTCCTTCTTCAGCTTGGCAGCCGCATCAGCGATGCGCTGGATTCATCCATGTCCTTGGCCGACTTCATCAGATTGGCCTGGACCTCGTAGCTGCGCTGGTTCTCGATCATGTCGACCAGCGCCTGAGTCATGTTGACGTTCGATCCCTCGAGCGCGCCGCTCTCGATCTTCGCGTCGACATCGGCGGGGAGCACGCCGCCGCCGCGCACGTAGAGCAGATTGTCGGTGCCCTTGACGGTGTCCGACCCCTTGGCGCTGGCGATCTTGAGCGTGTCGATCACTTGCGGATTCTTGATGTCGCCGCCGATCGGAATGATCGAGATCTCGCCGCTCTGCGAGATACTGACGCTTTGTGCCGGCGGGATGGTGATCGGGCCCCCCGACCCGATCACCGGGAAGCCGTCGCCAGTCTGGAGCACGCCCGAAGGCGCGATTTCCAGATCCCCGCGGCGCGTATAGGCTTCGGTCCCGTCGGTCGCCTGGACGGTCAGCCAGCTGTCGCTTGCCACCGCGACGTCGAGCGGACGCCCGGTCTGCTGGATCGTGCCGGCCTTGCGGTCGGCATCGACCACTTCGGCCGACGCGGGCGTACGCGTGTCGAAATCGGAGCCTTGCAAGGACAGCCGGTCGAACACGACGCGATCGGCGCGAAAACCGATCGTCGAGGCGTTCGCCATATTGTTGGCGATCGCGGCCTGCGACGCGAGATGCGCCTTGAGCCCCGAGGCCGCGGTGTAAACCAGCTTGTCCATGCGCTACCCCAATCGCCTCCCGATCAGCCCTGAATCTGGATGATCGTCTGCGAGATCTGGCTGGCGGTATCGAGCGCCTTGGCGTTGGCCTGGAAGTTGCGCTGCGCCGCGATCAGATTGACCAGTTCCTCGGTGATATCGACGTTCGACCCCTCGAGCGTGCCCGACAGCATCGAGCCGAAGCCGTTCTCGTTGGCGGCGCCGAGCGTCGCCTGGCCCGAAACGCCGCTCGCCGACCAATAGCTGTTGCCCATCTGGCGAAGGCCCGTTGGATCGGCGAAATTGGCGAGCGCGACCTTGCCGAGCGCGACGGTGTCGCCGTTCGAGTAATTGGCCGAGACGATGCCCTGCGTATCGACCGACACGCCGGCGAGCATGCCGACCGAAGACCCGTCGACGCTGCGCGTATTGACCGCGAACGCCGTCGAGGCCTGCGTCGAACCCGCCAGATTGACCGTCAGCGTCTGCGAGACGCCGCCGGTGCCGGGCATGAAGGCGTCATAGGCAATCGCCGCGGTCGGCGCGGTGAGCTTGCCGTCGCTGCCGAACGTCACGGGCGTTCCCGCGGTCGATCCGCCGACGGTCAATTCCTTGTCGCCGGCAAAGCTGTGCACCGTCCAGGCATTGTCCGCGGTCTTGACATAATAGTTCGTGAGCGTGCTCGCCTTGCCCGACGAATCGTAGATCGTCGACGTCGTCGTGCTGTTGTAGCTCGCGGCGTTGGTCGGGCTGAAGGTCGCGGACGGCACGCTCGCGGCGGCATAGAGATTGACGCCGAGCGCGACCTTGCCGGTCGCCACCGGGGTGCCGCTCGTCTCGGCCAGGTTGAGCGCGCTCAGCCCCGCCGCGCCCGTTGCGGTGGCGTTGCCCTTGGCATCGACTGGATAGCCGAGCAGCGCCGACCCTTGCGCGTCGACGATGTTGTGCGTCGCTGGATCGACCTTGAAGCCGCCGTTGCGGGTATAGGCGGTGGTGGGATTGAGCCCGGCGGTCTTGACCGTGAAGAAGCCGTCGCCGGTCACCGTGAGATCGAGCGCGCCACCGGTGGTCTTGAGATTACCCTCGGTGAATTGCTGTTGGTTCGCTTTGACGACCACGCCCGACCCGACGAGCTTGGTCGGATCGGTCGCGATGCTCGAGGCGATCACGTCGGCGAAATTGGTGCGGCTCTTCTTGAAGCCGTCGGTCGAGACGTTGGCGAGGTTGTGGCTGACGGTCGAGAGTTCGGTCTGCGCGGCCTGCAGGCCGCTGAGCGAGGTGTAGAAGGACATGGCGGGCTCCTGAGAATCTTGGAAGAAAGCGGGGGAAGGGCGTCAGCCGACTTGGCGAACCGCACTCAGCGCGACCTGGCCGACACCGGGGACGGTGAGCGTCGGGCTGCCAGTGGCGGGAACCGAAACGGTGGAGACCGGCGCCCACACCAGATTGCGGCCGGCGACGCTGCCGCTGGCGCTGCTCGCGCTGACCGAGACGGTGAAGGGGCCGGCGCCGGCGTCGGTGCCGCTCGCGGTCTTGCCGTCCCAGTCGTAATTGATCGTGCCGGCCTTCTGCGCGCCGAGGTCGAGCGTGTTGAGCAACTGGCCGTTGGCATCCTTGATCGCGACGCGGACTGCGCTCGCATCACCGTCGATCTCGGCCGCGCCGGCGATGCCGCCGCTGGTCCGGCCGTAGGCGGTGCTGCCTTCGGTGAGGATCGTCTTGCCGACATAGGACAGCGCGTCGGCGGTGCTGGTGGCGCCGAGCTTGGTCTGGATCGCCTTCAAGGTCGTGCCCATGTCGGCGATGCCCGAGGTGCTGGTGATCTGCGCGAGCTGCGCGACCATCTGGCTGTTGTCGGTCGGCGAGAAGGGATCCTGGTTCTGCAGCTGCGCGGTGAGCAGCTTGAGGAAATCCGACGTGCCAAGCGAGGTCGACTTGGCGGTGGCCGCTGCGGCCGAAGTCGACTTCGTCGCGCTGATGCCGAGGCTGGAGAGCGTGGAATCGAAGGTGCTGGCCATGTTAGCGTCCCATCTTGAGGGTATCGAGGATCAGCGATTTCGCCGTCTGCATGACCTCGACATTGTTCTGGTAGGTGCGCGAGGTCTCCATCATGTCGACCAGTTCGCGCGTTTCATCGACCGCCGATTCCCAGACGTTGCCGTCCTTGTCGGCGAGCGGATGCGACGGATCGTAATGTTTCGACGGCGTCTCGCCGGCGGTGACGATGCTTTCGACGTTGACCGTCGCGAGGCCCGAGGCCTTGTCGTACTGCGTGCGGAAGATCGGCTTGATCGTGCGGTAGGCGGTCTCGGCGCTGGTCGTGACCGAACCGGCATTGGCGAGGTTCGACGCGGTCGTGTTCATCCGCACGAGCTGCGCGGACATCGCGCGCCCGGCGACTTGGAAGATCGTGAGAGGATCGGCCATTCTATTCGCCTCGCAGTGCACGGGTGATCTGGCTGATCCGCCCGTTGAGGAAGGAAAGCGTCGTCTGATAGGCGACGGCGTTCTCGGCAAAGGCGGTCTGCTCGGTCGCGAGCTCGACGGTGTTGCCATCGAGCGAAGGCTGTGAGGGCACGCGATATTGCAGCGCGCCGGTGATGCTCGCATTGCCGCCGCCAGCATTTTCGACCGCGGCGAGCGCGGTGTGGAAATCGACGTCCTGCGCCTTGAAGCCCGGCGTCGAGGCGTTGGCGATGTTCGACGCGAGCACGCCCATGCGCTGCGAACGCACTTCGAGGGCTGACCCATGTACTCCGAACAAACTGTCGTTGGGCATCGCCCGTCTCCAGCGCCTTATTGCGCGAAAGGGTATCAGCAAGGGGCGTGCCAAATGGAGTATGGGCGTGAAATGCGGCATTCGGCGGGAGCGGGCGGCAAAGGCTTGCCGGAAGGCGGCAATACGATTGCCGGTTGTCGCCCCGGCGCAGGCCGGGGCCGCTGCGACGTGAGAGAGCTGGCGTAGCGCGCGGGTGACGCCGTGCGCGGTCCCATGGCGGCCCCGGCGCGGCCGGGGCGACGCGGGGATGAAACTGGCCCGCGCCTTGCAGTGAGTCCCGCGATGACAGCGCTCCTTGCCCCCTTTCTCGATCCGCTCGCCTTCGCCATCGTCGGTGGGGGGACGCTCGCGGCGATGGTGCTGCGCACGCCGGCGCGCGACTTGGCGGGCGGGTTTGCCGCGCTCGGGTCACTTGCCGGCGTGCGGTTCGATGCCGATCCTTTGCTCGACCAGATCGCTGCCTTCGGCCGCATCGCCAAGCGCCACGGCGTGATGGCGCTCGACCGCTCCGTCATCGCCGACCCCGACATCGCCGCCGCGGTCGCCGCGATCGTCGATGGCGCGACGCCCGAGGATGTCGCCGAACTGCTCCGCCAGCGCCGCCGCGCGCGCACCGAACGCGCCGTGGCGTCTGCGGAACTGTGGTCGGGCGCGGCCGAGACCGCGCCGGCGATGGGGATGGTCGGCACGCTGATCGGCCTCGTCGGCATGTTCGTGAAGATGCAGGATCCCGCCGCGATCGGTGCGGCGATGGCGGTCGCCTTGCTCGCCACGCTCTATGGTGCGGTGCTCGCTAATCTCGTGCTTGCGCCGATCGCCGCGCGGCTGCGCCGCCATGCCCGCGACGAGGCGATCGAGCGGTTGCGGCTCGATCCGCCGCTTATCGCGCTCGCCGCGCGCGAGCGGCCGCGCGGTGCCGCGCTGATGGAAGTCGCATGACCGCCGCTGCCTTCGAGGACGCGCTGCCCGAGCTCGGTTCGAGCCGGCCGGTGTGGCTGATGACGCTCGCCGATCTGGCGCTTCTGCTGATCGGCTTCTTCGTGTTTCTCCAGGCGAGCCAGACGCTCGACCGGCATGCGCTCGCCAAGGGCCTGCGCGAGGGTTTCGGCGTGCGCGACAGCGCGCGGACCGAGCCCGCCGATCCGATCGCGGTGTCGGTCGGCGCGTTGCGCGGCTTTGCGCCGGGCTCGGCAGTGGCGACGGAGTCGCCCGCCGCGCTGATTGCCTGGGCGCGCGAGGCGACGCGCGACCGCCGGGTGACCTTGCGGATCGCGGGCGCGGTCGATGGCTCGCCTGGCGATGTCGACCCCGTGACCGGGAGCGGCGCGATGCTCGCCGCCGATCGCGCGCGCGCGGTGGCGACGCTGCTGCTCGTCGCGCATGCCGTTCCGGCCGATCGCCTCACGATCGTCTCCACCGCGCGACCGCTGGGCCGATCGGTGACTGTTTCCACCGGCTTTGCCGGGGCCGGCACGCGCTTGCCGCCCGGCAACCCCAATTTGCCGCCTCAAAGGACCCCGCGATGATTCGTCGTCTCCCCTTGCTCTTGCTCGCCGTCGCCGCGCCGCTCGCCGCGACAGCGCCGCGGGCCTTCCAGGATACCACCGCGCTCGACCGCGCCGTGACCGCCTTTGCCGGGCACGGCATTGGCGACGAAGGGGGCGCGCGCACGCCGATCGACAGCCGACTGAAGCTGGCCGCCTGTCCGATGGTGTCGCTGGCGTGGCGCTCCGAGGTGCATGATGCCGTGGTCGTGACGTGCACCGGGCCCGAATGGCGGATGTATGTGCCGATGAAGCTGCCCGTGGCGGCGCCCAAGGGTGCCGCGCCGCTCGTCCTGACGCCAAGCGAAGTCAGCGCGTCGCGCCCCGTCTATGTCATCAAGCGCGGCGATCCGGTGACGATCAGTGCGGGGTCGCGCGGCTTTTCGATCACGCGCGATGGCATTGCGGTCGGCGATGCCGTCGCGGGCGGGCGCTTCCTCGTCAAGATCGACGCCGCCAAGGCACCGATCCAGGCGGTCGCGATCGACAGCGGCCGCGCGACGCTGCCGGGCTGGACCGAATAAGCGGCACTGCCAAAAAAGCGCGAAATCTTTTCTTAAGGTCCGCGCGCATCGGTCGTTCCTCTCTATGTCAGCGAGAACCGCGAAGGTGCAGACATGGTAGATGCAATCGGATCCAAGGCAGTCACACCGCACGACCGGCTGGTCGTGCCGGTAGCCGCTGCAGCAAAGCCCGCGGCGACGGTCGAGCGGCGGAGCGACGCGGTGGCCCAGCAGCGCGAGCTGTCGGCGATCGCCTTCGACTTCGGCAAGCCAAGCGCCGCCGAGACCGAGCGCGTCGACGAAGTCCGCCGTGCGGTGCGCAACGGAACGTACCCAATCTCCCCTGAAACGATTGCCGACCGGATGCTCGCTTTGAAACTGTATTGGAGCCCGAACAAATGAGCGTCCCGACGCGGCGCGACGCGCTGATCGGCGTGATCGAAGCGCTCCATGCCGAGATCGGTGCGTTGAAGGTCAACGACGTTGCCGCGCTCGAGCGCGCGACCGCCGACAAGCTCGCCGCGATCGAGGCGGTTGCCGCGTTCGGCCAGGCGCCCGCCGGCGATGAGCTGCGCGCGCTTGCCGAGGAAGCGCATCGCTTGAACGAAACCTGCAGGATTTACGTCAATCTGATGGCGGCAAATGTTCGCCGCCGCCTGCAAACCTTGACCGGTTCTGCCGGTGTCGCGACCGGGTCGGGCCCCGGAACGGTCTATCGCCCCGGCATGGGGCTCGCCGCTTACGCCTGATTAAGCATCTTGGCACGACCCTTGCTGTGCTTGCCGTGAAGACGCGCAAGCAGGGGTCCGATGCCTTTCAATCCACTTTCCATTCTGAACGGGGCGGTTGATGCGACCGGCGCTGGCGGTGCGATCCGCAACGCCATCGCCAATGCCAGTCAGAAGACCGGCATCGACTTCAACTATCTGCTGGGGCAAGCCAAGCTCGAGAGCGGACTGAATGCCTCGGCCAAGGCCGGGACGTCGAGTGCGCGCGGGCTGTACCAGTTCGTCGACCAAAGCTGGTTGCGCGTCGTGAAAGCGCACGGCGCCGAGAACGGCCTCGCCTGGGCCGCCAACGCGATTACGACGGGTGCCGGCGGGCATGCCACGGTCTCCGATCCGACGATGAAGCGCGCGATCCTCGCGCTGCGCAACGATCCGGCGGCGGCGTCGCTGATGGCGGCCGAACATGCCAGCGACAATAAGGACGCGCTCGAAAGCGCGACCGGGCGCACCGCGACCGGCACCGATCTCTATATGGCGCATTTCCTCGGGCTCGGCGGCGCGCGCTCGTTCCTGACGACGATGCAGGCCAATCCCGACAAGAGCGGCGCGGCGATGTTCCCCGCCGCCGCCCGCGCCAATCGCGGCGTGTTCTTCAATTCCGATGGCAGCGCGCGATCGCTCTCCGACATTTACAGCCGCTTCTCGGCCAAGCTCGGCAAGAGCATCGAGGGCGCCAGCGCACCCGCAACGTCGGGCCTGGCCGCGACGCGGCTTGGTTCGTGGGGCGCCGACGTCATCCCCGGCAATGCCGAAACCTCTACCTCGGACGCGACGATCTGGGCGCAGTCGACGCTCGAGCGCTTGGGCGGCGCGATGGGCAGCTCGACGACGCAGATGGCATCGAACTCAGCCGCCAGCTTGCTCCGTCCGACGCCGGCGAACGCGCGGCTCGCGTACATGTTGCTCGCGCAGATGGGGGCGTAACTAAGTGGCGATTGCTCTGACAGCTCCCGCCGGAAAGGCGGGCGGGATCCTGCCGCTGCTGCGTTCGGCAGCGCTCCCCGTCGCGATCCTGTTGCTCGTCGTGCTGATGGTCGTGCCGATCCCGGCGGCGATGCTCGACGTGTTCTTCATCATGAACATCACGATCAGCCTCGCGGTGCTGATGGTCAGCCTCAACGCCCAAAAGCCGCTCGATTTCTCGGCCTTTCCGACCGTCCTGCTGTTCGCGACGCTGTTCCGTCTCAGCCTCAACGTCGCCTCGACGCGCGTCGTGCTGGTCCACGGGCATGAGGGCGAGAGTGCCGCGGGTCATGTGATCGAGGCGTTCGGCACCTTCCTGATCGGTGGCGATTATGTCGTCGGCCTGTTCGTCTTCGCGATCCTCGTGATCATCAACATGATCGTCGTCACCAAGGGTGCGGGTCGCGTATCCGAAGTGTCGGCGCGCTTCACGCTCGATGCGTTGCCCGGCAAGCAGATGGCGATCGACGCCGATCTCAACGCCGGGTTGATCACCCCCGAGGAAGCCAAGCTGCGCCGCGTCGAAGTCGCGACCGAGGCCGATTTCTACGGGTCGATGGACGGTTCGTCGAAGTTCGTGAAGGGCGACGCGGTCGCGGGCCTGCTGATCCTCGCCGCAAACATCGTCGGCGGGTTGATCCTGGGTCCCGTCAGCCACGGCATGACGATCGCGGCGGCGGCGCACAATTACGTGCTGCTCGCGATCGGCGATGCGCTTGTGGCCCAAATCCCGTCGCTGATGCTGTCGATCGCCGCGGCGGCAATCGTGACGCGCGTCCAGTCGACGATGGATCTCGCCGGCCAGATCGGCAGCCAGTTCGGCTCGGCGCGGACTTGGACCCCGGTCGCGATCATCCTCGGGCTGCTCGGCGTGATGCCGGGGATGCCGCACCTCATCATCCTGCCTGCCGCTGGCCTTGCCGGCTTTGCCGCGTGGAAGATGCGCCAGGCCTCGCGCCGCCCCGCGCTGGTCGAGATCGTGCCGGCCGAGCCGATCGATTATTCGAAGATCGGCTGGGACGAAGTCGCCGACACGATGCAGGTCAATCTCGACATCGGCTATGGCCTGGTGCCGCTGGTCGACGAGCGTCGCGGTGCGCCGCTGATGGGGCGGATCACGGGGGTGCGGCGTCAGCTGTCGAAGGACATGGGCTTCGTCATTCCGCAGGTCCGCGTGCGCGACGACATCAACCTCGCGCCGTTCGCCTATCGCATCATCGTCGGCGGCGTCGTCGTCGGCGAGGACAGCGTCTCGCCCGACGAGATGCTCGCGCTCGATACCGGCCAGGCGGTCGGCGGGCTGATGGGCAAGCGCGCCAAGGACCCGACCTTCGGGCTCGACGCGGTGTGGATCGCGCCGAGCGACGCCGATGCCGCGACCGGCGCGGGCTATCTCGTGGTCGATCCGGGCACGGTGATGGCGACGCATCTCAACCATCAGCTCGGCGTCCATGCGTCCGAACTGCTCGGCCCCGACGAAGTCCAGGCGCTGCTCGACGGGCTCAAGGAGCGCGCGGCGAACCTGGTCGCGTCGCTCTCGCCCAATCCGTTGCCGCTCACCACGCTCACCCAGGTGCTGCGCGGGTTGCTCGCGGAGAACGTGCCGCTCAAGGAATTCCGGCGGATCGCCGCCGCGATCGCGGTCGCGGCGCAGAAGACGCTCGATGCCGACGAGATCATCGAGATGATCCGCCCGGCGCTCGGCGGGCTGATCATCGGCAAGCTGTGCGGCGTGCGCGAGCCGCTGCGCGTGATGACGCTCGAGGGGCAGCTCGAAGGGCTGCTCGGCCAGGCGATGCGCGGCGATCCGTCGAAGCGCCATACGATCGAGCCCGATCTCGGCCGCCGCATCGTCGATGCGCTGCAGAATGCCGCGCAGCCGCTGATCAACGAAGCCAAGCCATTCGCGCTCGTCGTCCAGCCCGCGATCCGCGTCGCGATCCGCAAGCTCGTCAAGACCTGCCTGCCCGATATCCCGGTGATGAGCTTCTTCGAAGTCCCCGAGGACAAATCGGTCGAAGTCGTCGCCGTGATCGGCGCAGCCGGAGCGGTCCCAGCATGACCGCACAGCCCAACCCCGCGCTTTTCGCCGACGCCCAGCCGCTGGTCTATGGCCGCACCGCCGCGCCCGACATGAACGTGCTGGCGCGCAAGCATCTCCCGCTCGTCCGGCGGATCGCGCGGCATATCCATGGCAGCATGTCGTCGGCGGTCGAGGTCGAGGATCTCGTCCAGACCGGGATGGTCGCGTTGGTCGAAGCGGCCGCTGCGTTCGAGGATCGCGGGCAAGTGACCTTCGAACAATATCTCGCCACGCGCGTGCGCGGCGCGATGATCGACGCGCTGCGCCGCAGCGCGACGATCACGCGCGGCGCGATGCAAAGGAAACGCCTGTATGCCGAGACCGTCGCGATGCTGACCACCGAACTCGGCCATGCGCCCGATGCGGCGCTCGTCGCCGCGCGGATCGGCGTGACGCCCGAGAAGCTGCGGCTCGATTATGCCAATGCCCAGCCGGTGCGGATGGAGCCGATCGACGATGTGTATTCGGACGAGGGCCCGTGGTTCGCGAGCGAGGAGCCCGACGCGTTCGCCCACCTCTCCGACGAGCAGGAGCGCGACACGCTGATCGCCGCGATCGCCAGCCTGCCAGAGCGCGAGGCGCTGGTCATCCAGCTGTATTATGTCGAGGAGTTCAACCTCGAGGACATCGGCTCGGTGATCGGTGTCGGCGCGGCGCGGGTGTGCCAGATCAAGGCGTCGGCGCACGCCCGGCTCAAGAAAGCCATGCTGCGCCGCTAGGCGGGATCGCGCAGCAGCGCATCGGCAGCGGTTTCTGGCGCGGCGGTGCTCCGCGCCGCCACCGTCAGCGTGACCGCCATGTCGAAGATGACGTTGCCGAGCGTGCGGAAGATATCGGGCATCGTCTCGACCGCGACGAGCAGCCCGAGCGGCGCGACCGGCACGCCGAGCGTCACCGCGAGCGGCGCGATCGCGCTGATGAAGCTCACTTGCCCCGGCAAGCTGACCGACCCGAGCGAGGTGAGCACCGCGATCGCGGTCGCCGCGCTCAGCGTCGCGAAGGTCAGCGGCACGCCGAACCACGAAGCGACATAGATCGCCACCGCGAGGTTCATCGCCGGCCCGGTCGCGCGCAGCATCGCGACGGCGAGTGGCAGGACCACGCCCGAGGTGGCGACGGGAACGCCCAGCGCCTCGGTACTGCGCAGCATCGCGGGCAGGCTGGCGAGCGAGCTCTGCGTGCTGAGCGCGACCGCGAGCACTGGCGCCGAGCCGCGCAGGAAGCGGCCGAGCGCGATCCGTCCGCCCCACACCGCGAGCGGCAGCGCGAACAGGCTGACGACGATTCCGACGGCCGAGACCGTCGCGACGTAATGGAACAGCGCGCCGACCGCGGCGGTGCCGGTCTTGGCTGCAACGCTCAGCGCAAGCGCGAAGACGCCGATCGGCGCGATCCAGATGATCCAGCCGATCATCACCAGCATCGCATCGCGGATCGCCGCGAAGAAGCTGGTCAGGATGTCACGGCCGGTGCGATCGATCTTGGTGAGCGCAAAGGCGAAGACGAGCGCGAACAGGATCAGCGAGAGGAACGCGCCGTTGGCAGCAGCGGCGACGACGTTGCTCGGCACCATGCCGGCGAGGAATTCCCCGAGCGGCGGCACCGGGCCGGCGGGCGCTGCATCGACCAGCGCACCCCGCAGCGCCTTGGCCGATGCAGCGGGCATCGGCACGATGCGGAGGAACAGCGGCGTGAGGATCGCCGAGGCGACCGCGCTCGAGATCATCACGACGAGGATGATCGCGATCGAGCGCGCCGCGATCGCACCGCTTTGCGCCGCCGCCGTCGTCTCGGCGATTCCGGTAACGAGCAGCGCGAAGACGAGCGGAATGACCGTCATCTGCAAGCCGTTGAGCCACGCAGAACCGATCGGTCCGGCAATCGCCGTGACGGTCGGGACGGCGCCCGGCAGCCCTGCTGCGAGCGCGGTGCCGAGCGCGAGCCCGGCCACGAGCGACAGCAAAATCCGGGTCGATGGGGTGTTCAACTTCGCCGACATGCTCGCCCTTGTCATTGCGGGACGCGGTCGAACGCCCCAAAGAGGAACCCGCATAACCGAATGGACGCGCGCGCATGGCAAGAAAATATTTCGGCACCGATGGGATTCGTGGACTCACCAACACAACGCCGATGACCGCGGCGATGGCGATGAAGGTCGGGATGGCCGCGGGCGCGCACTTCCGGCGCGGGGATCACCGCCACCGCGTCGTGATCGGCAAGGATACGCGGCTGTCGGGGTACATGCTCGAATCGGCGATGGTCGCCGGGTTCACCTCGGTCGGGATGGACGTCGTGCTGCTCGGGCCGATGCCGACGCCCGCCGTCGCGATGCTGACGCAGTCGATGCGCGCCGATCTCGGCGTGATGATCTCGGCGAGCCACAATCCGTATTTCGACAACGGCATCAAGCTGTTCGGGCCCGATGGCTACAAGCTCTCCGATGCCGACGAACTCGCGATCGAGGCGTTGATCGACGGCGATATCGATCTTTCGCCCGCCCCCGAGATCGGCCGCGCACGCCGCGTCGACGATGCGCAGGGGCGCTACATCCATTTCGCCAAATCGACCTTCCCCGAGAATATGCGGCTCGACGGCATGAAGATCGTCGTCGATTGCGCGAATGGCGCGGCGTACCGTGTCGCGCCGACCGCCTTGTGGGAATTGGGGGCCGAGGTCGTCGCGATCGGTGTCACGCCGAACGGCAAGAACATCAACGACGGCGTCGGCTCGACCGCGCCGACGCTGCTGTGCGAAACCGTCGTGAAGACGGGCGCGCACCTCGGCATTGCGCTCGACGGCGATGCCGATCGGCTGATCGTGGTCGATGAAAAGGGCCATGTCGTCGATGGCGACCAGCTGATGGCGACGATCGCAAGTGGCTGGGCGCGCAGCGGGCGGTTGAAGAATGGCGGGTTGGTCGCGACGGTGATGTCGAACCTCGGGCTCGAGCGGCACCTTGCGGCGCAGGGTATCGGCATGGTGCGCACGAGCGTGGGCGATCGCCACGTGCTCGAGGCGATGCGCGCGCAGGGGTATAATGTCGGCGGCGAGCAGTCTGGGCACATCATCCTGTCGGATTATGCGACGACCGGCGATGGCTTGGTGGCGGCGCTGCAGATCCTCGCCGAGCTCGCCTGGGCGGGGGCACCGGCGAGCGAGCTGCTGCATCGCTTCGAGCCGCTGCCGCAATTGCTCAAGAACGTGCGCTTTGCGGGTGGCAAGCCGCTCGACGACGCGGCGGTCAAGGCGGTGATCGCGCAGGCCGAGGTCGAGCTGAAGGGCAGGGGGCGGCTGGTGATCCGTCCGTCGGGCACCGAACCGGTGATCCGCGTGATGGCCGAGGGCGACGACCCCGCGCAGGTCGAAGCGGTGGTCGATCGGATCTGCGAAGCGGTGCGCGTCGCGGCTGGCTGAAAGCTCTCCCCCGTCTTTCTGCTCCCCTCCCGCTTGCGGGAGGGGCTGGGGGAGGGCAGTGCGGCATGCGATGCTGCCTCTTTGCTAGGCCAGCCCCTTCCCTAACCCCTCCCGCAAGCGGGGGGGCAGGAGAGGCCGAGGGGAAAAGGAAGACACGATGCTCGAAATGCGCCCCGATTGCGAACGGTGCGGCACCGATCTCCCGGCCGATGAGGCAGGGGCTTTCATCTGCTCGTTCGAATGCACCTTTTGCGCGCAATGCGCCGAAAAGGCCGACGACCGTTGCCCCAATTGCGGCGGCGAGCTGATGGATCGCCCCGCGCGCGTCGATGATTTGCTCGAGCGGCACCCCGCATCGACCGTGCGGCGCTTCAAGCGGCCGCAATGAGCCGCGCTGCCACGCCGCGCATCCTGATCATCGCCGGTTCGGATTCGGGCGGCGGCGCTGGGGTCCAGGCCGACATCAAGACGGTGACGATGCTCGGCGGCCACGCGATGACCGCGATCACGGCGATCACCGCGCAGAATACGCTCGGCGTCCAAGCGGTGCTTCCGGTGCCGACCGACATGGTGATCGCGCAGATCGAATCGTGCGTGTCGGATATCGGCGTCGATGCGGTGAAGATCGGGATGATCGGATCGGCCGATACCGCGCATGCGGTGGCGGATGTGTTGGAAAAGCTCGACGTGCCGATCGTGTTCGATCCCGTCATGGTCGCGACCAGTGGCGATGTGCTGGCCGATGCGGAGACGATTGCGGCGTTCGAGCGGCTGATGAGGCTCGCTTCTGTGGTAACGCCCAATCTGCCCGAACTAGCAGCGCTTGGCGGTGAGGGGGCGGTGCTCGCGCATGGTTGCCACTTGGTCGCCAAGGGTGGTCATTCCGACGGACATTGGATCGTCGATCGTTTGCTGTCGCCGACCGGTGAAATCGATCGGCTCGAAGCGAAACGCATCGATACCGACGACACCCACGGCACCGGTTGCACCTTCGCCAGCGCGCTGGCGTGCGGGCTGGCACAAGGCCTCGATATCTCAGCGGCCTTTCGCCAAGCCGTTCGATTCGTGCGCATCGCCTTGATTTCAGCGCCTGGCCTCGGTCAGGGTCATGGGCCGATGGGGCATTCGCTCGGGGTTAATCCGTTCGAAGAACTGGAGGGCTGATCATGCCCAGCCTCAGACACGAAAAGCTCTGCCTCGCTCCCGTAGCGGGCGTGGATGAAGCCGGGCGCGGGCCGCTCGCCGGGCCGGTCGTGGCTGCTGCCGTCATTTTGCCGGCCAAGGGCATCCCGCGCGGCATCAACGATTCAAAGAAGCTGCCCGCGGCCGAACGCGCGCGGCTGCACGACCGCCTGCATGGCTGCGCGCTGGTCGGTATCGGCATTGTCGAGGCGGACGAAATCGACACGCTCAACATCTATTGGGCGACGATGAAGGCGATGACGTTGGCGGTGGAAGCGCTCGGCTGCGCGCCGGGTCACGTGCTGGTTGATGGCAACCGGCTGCCCAAATGGGGCTTCGCTGCCACCCCGATCGTGAAGGGCGACGCGATCAGCCTGTCGATCGCCGCTGCGTCGATCATCGCCAAGCACACGCGCGACACGCTGATGCTCGGTTATGCCGAGACCTATCCGCACTATGGCTGGCACAGCAACAAGGGCTATGGCGCGCCCGATCATCTGCGCGCGTTGCGCGAACACGGGCCGTGTCCGCTGCATCGGCGCAGCTTCGCACCCGTTGCGGCGGCGTGCGATCTGTTGCACGCGCTGGGCTAGCCTCAGGCATCGGAGGGTCCAGATGAAGCGCCTCAGTCACATCCTTATGAGCGCACTCCTGCTGCTGGGTTCCAGCGCCGGTGCGCAAGTTCCTGCTCCCAAACCGGCAACGAACCCGGCGCTCGACGCCTATGCCAGCGCGGCGTATTCGATCCGTCTGACGGACGGGCGGACGATGCACCTCACCTGCATGGGCACTGGCAGCCCGACGGTGATCCTGACCGCGGGCCTGGGCGATTGGGGCGTCTCGTGGGGCTTGGTCCAGCCGGATATCGCAAAGCACACCCGCGTCTGCGCCTGGGATCGTGCTGGGTTCGGGCTGAGCAGCCCGAGCAAGGCACCGCAAACCGTCGATGCCACCGTCGCCGATCTTGAAGCGGCGCTGCGGCGCGGGCGGATCACTGGGCCCTATGTGCTGGTCGGCCATTCGATGGGCGCGTATGAGACGCTGCGCTTCGCCGACCGGCACCGCGTTCAGGTCGTCGGGATGGTGTTGGTCGATCCGAGCTTCCCCGACCAGGGCGCGCGGTTCGCGCGCGAGCTTCCGGCCTTTACCTCTGCCGGTGCCGAATATGAAGCGGGCGGCCTGCGCGCGATGCGGCATTGTGCCGACCTGGTCGCCAAGCCCGATCACAGTTCGACCGAGATCGGGCGCTGCGTTAAGTATCCGGCGGATTTTTCGCCGCTTCTTCGTGCTACGATTACCGCGCTCAGTTATGATCCAAGGCGCTTCGCCACGCAGGTCTCGCTGAGCGAATCGTTCGACCGTAGCAGCGCGATGATGGTCGATCCGCACCGACGCTATGGCGCGATGCCGCTGCGCGTGCTGACCGCGTCGGATGGCCCGGATCTGCCGCCCGATCTGGTCGCCGCGCGCGCCGAATTGCCACGCATGGCCGCGATCTGGGGGGCGGAGCATGATCGGTTGGCTGCGCTGTCGACGATTGGCACCAACCGCATCGTCGATGGCACCTCGCATTACATCCACCGAATCAAGCCAGAGCGCGTCGTCGCTGAGGTCGACGCGGTGATCGACGCGGCGCGCGCGAAATCGCCGCGGAAATAGCATCGCCCGAGTCTTTTGCGTCACACCCCAGAGGTTGCGCCTGTGGATAAGTGCGGACTCAATATCTGGTTCGTTTCCCGAAATGTTCCGCCAAATTAACGGAATCTCAAGGTTTTTCGTTAACCAATGTTCGCTTGACGCGAGTCTCGTTGCTGGCAGGGATGCCCGTCACACACGAAGGGACGACGACGATGGGGGTTTTGGAGAAGATCAGGACGGCAGCGCCACGCGCGGTCGAGGCACCGGTGCAGCTCCCGCTCGACCAGATCCTGCGCGGCGACTGCATTGCTGCGATGCGCGCGCTGCCGGCCAAGTCGGTGGACCTGATCTTCGCCGATCCGCCCTACAACCTCCAGCTCGGCGGCGACCTGTCGCGGCCCGATGGCAGCCATGTCGATGCGGTCACCGACGAATGGGACAAGTTCGATTCGCTCAGCGCCTATGACAAGTTCACGCGCGAATGGCTCGCCGAGGCGAAGCGCATCCTCAAGGACAATGGCGCGATCTGGGTGATCGGATCGTATCACAACATCTACAAGGTCGGCGCGGCGATCCAGGATCTAGGCTATTGGATCCTGAACGACATCGTCTGGCGCAAGACCAACCCGATGCCCAATTTCAAGGGCACGCGCTTCACCAACGCGCACGAGACGCTGATCTGGGCGTCGATGGGCGAGAAGTCGCGCTACACCTTCAACTATCGCAGCATGAAGACGCTCAATGACGAGCTGCAGATGCGCTCCGACTGGGAATTCCCGACGTGCGGCGGGCAGGAGCGGTTGAAGCGCGACGGCGTCAAGGTTCACCCGACGCAGAAGCCCGAAGCGCTGATCTACCGTATTCTGCTCGCGTGCACCAAGCCCGGCGACGTGGTGCTCGATCCGTTCTTCGGTACCGGCACGACGGGGGCTGTCGCCAAGCGGCTCGGCCGGCACTGGATCGGGATCGAGCGCGAGAGCGACTATATCGCGGCGGCCGAAGAACGCATCGCGGCGGCGCTGCCGCTCGATGAATCGGCCCTCAAGACGATGCAGAGCCCCAAGGCCGCACCGCGCGTAGCCTTCGGTACGATCGTCGAGAATGGTATGCTGGTCGCGGGCGCAGTGCTGGTCGATGCCAAGCGCCGCTACAGTGTCACGGTGCGCGCCGATGGCTCGGTCATCAGTGGCGACCAGACGGGGTCGATCCATAAGCTCGGCTCGGTGTTGCAGGGGGCGCCGGCGTGCAACGGCTGGACCTTCTGGCATCACGAGACGCCCGAGGGGCTTAAGCCGATCGATACGCTGCGGCAGACCTATCTGCTGGCGACGCAGATCTAGGCGTCGCCCCGGCGGAGGCCGGGGCCGCCAGGCAGTTGCGCGCAACAGAGGTTTCGCGTCAACAGGGGTTTCGCGTCAAACGCAGCGGCCCCGGCCTCCGCCGGGGCGACGGGATGATCTATGAGCAGTCTCCACCTCCGCCCGATCCAGTTCGTCGACACGCCGGTCGACCGCGACGGCGAGGTCGCGCGGCTGGCCGGCGGGATGCTGTGGTTCTCGGCCTATGAGGTGATCGAGGACGGGCATCGCCGGACGGTGCCGATCGCCGATCTCGCCACGCTGCTGCGCGACGACCGCGCGGCGCGGCTGCACGCAGCGATTATCGCCCCGCGCGCCGCGCTCACGCTCGGCGAGCGGACGCTGCGGTTCGATCAGCCGTCGGTGTGCGGCATCCTCAACGTGACGCCCGACAGTTTCTCCGATGGCGGAAGCGTGTCGGATGATCCTGCAGCAGCAGCGAGCGCCGGTGTCGCGATGGCGGCGGCGGGGGCGGCGCTGATCGACGTCGGCGGCGAATCGACACGGCCGGGCGCGGCGACGGTGTGGGAGGGCGACGAAATCGCGCGCGTCGTGCCCGTGATCGAACGACTCGCGCGCGCGGGTACGCTGGTGTCGATCGACACGCGCAAGGCCGCAGTAATGGAGGCGGCGCTCGCGGCGGGGGCGGCGATCGTCAACGATGTCGCGGCATTGCTGTGGGATGATCGCGCGCTCGACGTCGTCGCCAAGGCGGGGTGTCCGGTGGTACTGATGCACTCACCCGATCCGGCCAAGGGACCGCATGGCGGGCAGGGCTATCGCGATGTCGTGGTCGAGGTGTTCGACTGGCTCGAGGCGCGGATTGCCGCGGTGGTGACAGGCGGGGTCGCACGGTCGCGGATCATCGTCGATCCGGGCGTGGGCTTTGGCAAATCGCTCGCCGATAATCTGGCGCTGATGAATGCGCTGACCATCTTTCACGGGCTCGGCTGTCCGATCCTGCTCGGCGCGAGCCGCAAACGCATGATCGGAGCTTTGTCGAACGAAGCACCGGCAACCGAGCGGCTGGGGGGATCGATTGCGCTCGCGCTGACTGGGGTGATGGCGGGCGCGCAGCTGCTGCGCGTCCACGATGTACCCGAAACCGTCCAGGCGATGCGGGTATGGCGCGGTCTTCGCGACCGCGCCCTGGTCGGGCGGTAGCCTCAGGCTACCACCCGGATCCGATCAGCACCCGTTCTTGCGGTTCTGGGCGGCGTCATGACGTTTGTCGAGCGTCCTGCCGAGCAGCGCGCCGCCGACGCCGCCAGCGACCGTCCCGAGCAGACCGCCACCGAGGACGTTCCCCGCAACCGCACCGCCAACGCCACCGGCAACCGCGCCGGTCGTGCCGCTGCTGCGCTTGCAGGGGTAGTAGCGGCCATCCTGGCCACGATAGGTACGCTCGTCGCGGCGGTTGTCGCGGCGGTCATCGTCGCGACGGTCATAGCGACGATCGTCGTCGCGACGATCGTACCGACGGTCGTCGTAGCTCTGCGCGGACGCGGCGACAGGTGCCATGCTGGGGACGAGGGTGGCAGCGGTCAGCGCTGCGAGGATCAGTTTGTTACGCATGAGAATACATACTCCTTTGCCGTACCAACTCTCTGAGGCGCGGGTGTGTCCGTAGCGGGACGAAATTTGCGACGAATCGTTGTGGCGAAAGGCAGGTCAGGCGGCGGCGTTGTCGATTCCGAGCTCGCCGAGCTTGCGATACAGCGTCGAGCGCCCGATCCCGAGCCGCCGCGCGACCTCGGTCATGCGCCCGCGATAATGGCCGATCGCGAGGCGGATGACATCGGCCTCGATCTCCTCGAGCGCACGCAGATTGCCATCGGCGTGGAACAGCGTAACGCCGCCGCTCGTCGCCATCGGCATGGGGGTCGGCGTGGTGTGACGCTGTCCGCCGAGCGCTGCGATCTGCGGAAAATCGACGCGCGTCAGCGCCGCGCCGTCACACAGCACCGCCGCGCGGAACAGGGCGTTCTGAAGCTGCCGGACGTTGCCCGGCCAATCGTATCGTCCGAGCAGCGCCAGCGCATCGTCGGTGATACCAAGCGGGCGGAGCCCCGGCTGCTCGGCGATCCGCGCGAGCAAATGGCGCGCGAGCGCCGGGATGTCGCCGGCGCGTTCGCGCAAAGGTGGGATTGTCACCTGGACGACGTTCAGGCGGTAATAGAGGTCCTCGCGGAAGCGGCCGGCCTCGACTTCCTCGATCAGCCGCTTGTTGGTCGCGGCGATGACGCGGACGTCGACCTCGCGCGTATGGCGCGCGCCGATCGGCTGGATTTCGCCCGATTGCAGCACACGGAGCAGTTTGACCTGCGCCTCGAGCGGCATCTCGCCAATCTCGTCGAGGAACAGCGTGCCGCCATCGGCTTCCTGGAAGCGCCCGATCTTGCGCTCGAACGCGCCGGTGAACGCGCCTTTCTCGTGCCCGAACAGCTCGGATTCGATCAAGTTCGGCGGCAGCGCGCCGCAATTGATCGCGACCATCGCCTTTTTACCACGGGGGGACGCGGCGTGGATCGCCTCGGCGACGACTTCCTTGCCGACGCCGCTCTCGCCCTCGACGAGCACCGGCACGCGGGCGCGGGCCGCTTTGGCGGCGATGGCGAGCGCGGCGCGGAAATCGGGGGCGGAGCCGACGATCTCGTCGAACGCGAGCAAAGCGGGGATCTTTTCGGTGAGCGGGCGCAATTCGCCAGCCGCCTTGCCAGCGACCGCGGCGTCGAGCGCGGTGAGAAGCCGCTCGGGGGCGAGTGGCTTTACGAGGAAATCGGTCGCGCCGCTGCGCATTGCCGCGACGGCTTGTGCCACCGATCCGTTGGCGGTGAGCAGCAGCAGCGGAAGTGCGGGGCGACGGCGGCGGATCTCGTCGATCAGCGCGGTCGGGTCGGCTTCGGGCGCCCATTGGTCGAGCAGGATCGCGTCGAGCTGCATCCCGTCCTGCGTACCGAGCATCGCGATCGCCATCTCGCCATCGGCGGCGAACACCGCCCGCCAGCCGCGCCGCGCTGCGATCGCCGCGACGAGCCGCCGCTGTGCGGGCTCGTCGTCGATCAACATCAGCAGCCGCTGTCCGTTACGCGTCATGCGTCCATCCCATTCGTGTCAAATCCAGTGCAAAGCATACCGCCAAGGTGTGAAAGCGCCCTTAAACGCCCCGCCATGGGACGCGCGGGACACAAACGCGCGTTTGGCAATGCGAATGCGCGGGGGTTGAGGCGCAGGCGTGTGCAAGCTAAGCACAAGGACGAACCGGGGAACTACCCCGTCTTGCAGGGGATGGAACGATGGCTGCCGAGAATGACATGCAGGTCCACCGCGCGACCTATGACAAGGTCATGAGCGTCATGAAATATGGCGCGGTCGCGGTCTTCATCATCGCTTTCGTGGTGGTGTGGCTGGTTTCGGGCAAGTAGAATGAAGATTGCCGTCCTCCGCGAAACCGTCGAGGGCGAGCGCCGCGTTGCCGCGACCCCAGAAACGGTCAAGAAATTCTTGGCGCTCGGCGCGACCGTCGCCGTCGAGATCGGCGCGGGCGCGACCGCGTCGATCGCCGATGCCGATTATACGGCGGTTGGCGCGACCGTCGCTGATCGCGCGGCGACGCTCGCGGGGGCCGAGATCGTCCTTGGCGTGCAGGGGCCGTCGGCCGATGCGCTGGCGGGCGTGGCGCCGGGCGCCTGGCTCGTCGCCGGGCTCAACCCGTTTGGCGACCGCGCGCGGATCGACGGCTATGCCGCCGCCGGGCTCGAAGCGCTCGCGATGGAGTTCATGCCGCGCATCACGCGCGCGCAGTCGATGGATATCCTGTCGTCGCAGTCGAACCTCGCCGGGTATAAGGCGGTGCTCGACGCCGCGGGCGTCTATGGCCGCGCCTTCCCGATGATGATGACCGCGGCGGGCACCGTGTCGGCCGCGCGGGTGTTCGTGATGGGCGTCGGCGTGGCCGGCCTGCAGGCGATCGCCACCGCGCGGCGCTTGGGCGCGCAGGTCTCGGCGACCGACGTGCGCTCGGCGACCAAGGAGCAGATCCAGTCGCTCGGCGCCAAACCGATCTTCGTCGAGAACGTCGCCGGCATCGAGGGCGAGGGCTCGGGCGGCTATGCTGGCGAGATGAGCCCCGAATATCAGGCGGCGCAGGCCGAACTGGTCTCCGGCCATATCGCCAAGCAGGATATCGTCATCACCACCGCGTTGATCCCGGGGCGCCCCGCGCCACGGCTGATCTCGGCGGCACAGGTGGCAAGCATGAAGCCCGGTTCGGTGATCGTCGATCTCGCGGTCGAGGCGGGCGGCAATGTCGAGGGCGCGGTTGCGGGCGAGGTGGTCGTGGTCAACGGCGTGTCGATCGTCGGCTATCGCAACGTGCCGTCACGGCTTGCGGCCGATGCGTCGGCGCTGTTCTCGCGCAACCTGTACAATTTCCTCAATGCCTTCTGGGACAAGGAGGCCGGCAAGCCCGTGCTCGACGCCGAGATCGGCGATGCGATCCGGCTGACGCAGGGCGGCAAGGTCGTCAACGCGCGGTTGCTGGGATGATGCGGGCTCGTGGCCAATGCCGACAAACTCCTCGAGCGCATGCGCGCCAACCCGCGCGATTGGCGGATCGAGGATGTGGCGGCGCTGTGCGACGGGTTCGGGATCGCTTGCGCGCCACCGCGCAAGGGGTCACATTATAAGGTGAAGCATGTCGAGCGACCCGAAATCCTGACGATCCCGGCGCATCGGCCGATCAAGCCGATCTACATTCGGGAGCTCGTACGGTTCGTCGACGCAGTGCAGGGATTACGGAGATGAATCCGTTCGATTACGAAGTCGACATCCTGCCGCTCTCCGCCGCGGATGGCGGCGGCTATACTGCGGTTGCCCCGGAACTTCCGGGCTGCCGTTCCGATGGCGAGACCCCGCAAGAGGCGCTCGACAATATCTACGACGCGATCGGGTGCTGGATCGAGGCGGCGCAGGAATTGGGGCGTCCCGTCCCGCAACCCCGCCGCGCCGCCGCCTGACCGACTGGGGGACTGACTATGGACTTCATCTCGATTCTCTCGATCTTCGTGATGGCCTGTTTCGTCGGCTATTACGTCGTCTGGTCGGTCACGCCGGCGCTCCACACGCCGCTGATGGCGGTGACCAATGCCATCTCCTCGGTGATCATCGTTGGCGCGCTGATTGCGGCTGCTGCAGCCGGTATCGGTGGTGGCGGGGCGACGTCGAAATGGCTCGGGCTGCTTGCCGTCGTGCTGGCGAGCGTCAACATCTTCGGCGGCTTTGCGGTCACTGCGCGGATGCTGGCGATGTACAAGAAGAAGGCGCCGGCGGCGGCGAAGCACTAATTTCGTCACCCCGGCCTTGTGCCGGGGTCCACTCATCCACTGACGCTGGGGCAAATGGCGCGGTGGACCCCGGAACAGGTCCGGGGGGTATAGTGATAGCTGGGTGAAATAGCATTCCTGACCACACAAAGCTTTAGACGAGGCGCTAATGTCCAGCTTAGTGGTTTTCGACGTTCTGTTTTTAGGGGTAGCCGTCCGCAAACCGGCCCTTACACCGGAGAAGCTAGGAACGATCCGCAAGCTCCTCGCTGTCGGCGATAAGCCGAGTGCGGTGGCAAAGCTGCTGGGATTGGGTTCTCGACTTTCTAACGTCATTTCCCGGCAGGAGCCCGGTGATAGCAGCGTGCGCCCAAAGTCAAACCTTGAGCTTGAAGCCCATTGCCGTTGGCGGAAACGGGGCAGGCTTGCGACCCACCCCCCCATGCGGCAAGGTGGTCGGATAGCTCGCACGTCCAGAGCATCACAACGGGTTGCAATAACCACATGAGCTTGAAGCTATCCCTGTCCAAGACAAAGACAGAAGAGGACGTGAAAGACGCTTATATCAAAGCACTTGGCCTTACGGCGTACAACAAGGGCTTGGTCGATATCCAGACGGAGGAAATCTGGTTTGAGGCAAAAGGCGAAGGAACGCCCACTGTCATCATGTTTACTCAGTTATTGTTTTATGTCCGGGCCGCACGGAAAGCCGGCGAACGCATCCCGCCGTTCCTAGTGGTTCTCGCCTTACATTTGAGTCCGATTAGGGATTCCCGTCGACGTTTTGGCGTGCGAGTCATCGGGG
>NZ_JASJVC010000028.1:0-45081 GCF_035019905.1 Sphingomonas sp. 10B4
ACCGGTGACCGTCCGCCTCTCATAACATCTTCAAGTAAAAGCGCGGTTATGCTCTCGCGACGTTATGCAACAAAGCCGGTCGGCGATCGTCTCTATGTGCGCGAGCACTGGAAGACCTCGATCGTCAACGACGGCGTCGCGCCGCGCGATCTGACCTTGCGCGTCGTGCGCGCGAACATCGATCGACCACCACCCTGATCAGATCCGGCCAGGGGGTTCGATCTCAACCCTAGCCAGATGCCCGAACTCGGGGCGCGGATTTAGTCGCCCGCCAAGAGTGACCAGCCGGGAAAGCGGCAGCACCAGATCAACAGGACAGCACCATGAGCCTTCCCGCAAGCAATCCGAAAGACCGCCGCGCCGATAGCCTTCTGCGCATCGCCGACGTGAAGCGTCGCACCGGCCTGTCGACCGCCACCGTCTATCGCCGCGGCGACGCCGGGACCTTCCCGAAGCGGCAGCAGATCGGGCCGAAGATGGTCGCGTGGTACGAGAGCGACATCGCCGACTTCGTCGCTGACCCGATGGGCTACCGGGCTTGACCGCGCAGCAACTCGAACGGCTCATCGAGGCCCGGGGTGATCAGGGCAGCCCACGCCGAGGCAAGCTCGCGCCTGCGCGTCGAGTAGCGGGCGCGGTTGTAGGCGAACTCGCTGGCGCTCATCCCCTTCGGCGCGTGCGCGAGCATCAGGTCGAGCACGAGACGGTCGCCCTCGCGGTCCATCTCGACGGCGCGCTCGTTCATGATCGTCGAGAACGCCGCGCGCCAGCCGTGCGGCACATGCTTTCCCCGATAGCCGCGTCGCTTGTAGAGCGTGCTCAGCGCGGCGTCGGACATCGGTTCGCGCGTGGTTCGCTGGCTCGGAAAGATGAATCGGCCCCGACCGGTCAGCACGCGCATCGCGCGCAGCACCGCGACGGCTTCCGGGGGCAGGGGGACGTCATGGTCGTATCCGGCCTTGCCCTTCTCTTCGACCTCGAGCTTCATCCGCTCCGCCGAGATACGCCACAGCGCGGCGGGCGCGGGCGCGTCGGGATCGTCCCAGTCGATGCCGGTGAACTCGTCCCAGGTCGCGGCGCGCAGCACCCCGATTCGGACGACGGTCAACGCGAGCAGCCGGGACGCCAGCTTGACCGCCGGCCCGGAGGTGGATCGGTCGATCGATTGCTGGAGCGCGATCAGGCCTTCGGGATCGACGATCGCCGGTTGCTTCGCGCCCTTGACCGTGCGGCGCAGCGCGTCGGCGATGTCGGCTGCAGGGTTCACAGCGACGAAGCTCTCGGCTTTCGCGCGCTTGAAGGCGCCGGAGACGTAGCCGCGCACGCGCTTGGCCGTCTCGATCGATCCGCGCGCCTCGATCTTGCGCAGCATCGCGATGATGTCCGGTCCGGTGATGTCGGCTACTGGACGATCGCCCAGGACCGGGAGGACGTCGCGTTCCAGCGCGCGCAGCACCAGCGCCGCTTGTCCCGGCGACCAACGCGGCCGCTCCGCCTCATGCCAGTCGCGTGCGATCGGCTCGAACGTGCGCTTGCGCGAGACCTCGGCCTCGTCCTTCTGTCGCCCCCGCTCGACGCCGGGGTCCTTGCCTTGGCGCAGCAATTCCTTCGCCGCCTCGCGCATCGCGCGGACCTCGGCCAGGCCGACGTCGGACGCAAGCCCGAAGGTCAGCAGCTTCTCCTTTCCGCCGAAGCGATACTTCATGCGCCAGGACCGAGCACCGGTCGGCGTCACGTAGAGATAGAGGCCACCACCGTCGGCGAGCTTGTAGGGCTTTTCACCCTTCCGGGCGTTGCGCACCTCCGCAGCCGTCAGAGCCATTTTGTGCCTACCACAGTACGAATGGGGGTATCCATGGGGGTATCGTACGGTATAGTCTTAGTCACAACAACGCATTTCTGCGCTGGAATGGGAGTAGTTCGATTGCTGCGGCGCGAAGCGTAGCGACCGTAGGAGCCCAGCCGCTTCGACGACATTCGGGGCGGGATACGACGCCAGGTGCCGCGAGGCGCACCTTGCGACGCGACGGCTTGGCCCCGAGGATCCGCCCGCGTAGAGCCACGCGCATGCTCGACTCGCTCCACCATGTCGCCCTGATCTGCACCGATTATGATCGCTCGCGGCGCTTCTATATCGAGCTCCTCGGGCTCGAATTGATCCGCGAAGTGTACCGCGCCGAGCGGCAATCGTGGAAGGCGGACCTGCGGATCGGGACGGCGCAGATCGAGCTGTTCTCCTTCCCCGCACCGGCACCGCGGCCGTCCTATCCCGAGGCGACCGGGCTGCGGCATCTGGCGTTCAGCGTCGCCGCGCTCGACCCGGTCGTCGCTCGGCTCGAGGCTGCGGGAGTTGCTGTCGAGCCGATCCGGATCGATCCCTATACCGATCAGCGCTTCACCTTTTTCAGTGACCCCGACGGATTGCCGCTCGAGCTTTACGAAGCGCACTGACCGGCGGGCGCGGCGCGGGCGGGTAGGGGGCCGTCCCGGATTTAGACATTGCTAACCATAAGAATCGTGCGTCAAAATCGTAAACGGCGCGTTAACTAGCGTCATGCAGGACACGATTTCGCTCAAGGCGCCAAGCGCACGTCACCCGTTCCGCCAGGCTTTCGTCGAATCGCGGATCGCGCGCGCGCGCGATCGCGATGACAGCGACGTGCGGTTGTTCGCGCTGAGCTTCGCGGCGTTCTTCATCTGCTTTTACACCTTCATCTTCTGAAGGCGCCGCGCGCCACTCAGTCGCAGGCGAGGTGGAGCTTATAGGCGAGCCACGCCGAGATCGGGCACATCGCCGCCACGACGAGCAAGGTGTTCTCAGGCGAGACACCCGCGATCGCGAGCCCCTGCACGCCGATCGCACCGATCGTCATCGCGCCGGCATTGACGACATTGTTCGCCGCCACGGTCCGCGCGGTCTCGTCCTTTGCGACGGTCGTCGTAAGGAAAGCGTAGAGCGGCACGACGAACATCCCGCCGGTCACCGCGATGCCGATCAGCGAAGCGATGACGAGCGCGGCGCGCGGCGTCTCGATAAAGGTCATCACGTCGTACAGCGTGCCGGCGGGCGCCGCGGGCCATGAGCGGCACAGGAACGAGAAGGCGACGATAAAGCCGCCCATCGCGAGCACCGAGGCCGGGCCATATCTTGCCGAAGTGTGCCCTTTCAGCAGCGCATTGATCAGCACCGAGCCGATCGCCACGCCGATCGAGAACAGCGCGATCATGAGGGTGAGGACATGCTTGTCGGCGGTCAGCACGTTCTTGGCGAGCGGATTGAAGACGATGATCAGCACCGCGCCCATCGTCCAGAAGAAGCTGATCGCGCAGATTGCAAGGAACAGCCGGCGGATGTGCATCGTGCCCGAAATGAGCCGCCACGACGAGGTGAAGGGATTGTAGCTGACCACCAGCTCCTTGCCTTCGCGCAAGGCGGGCGGAACCTGGAGCGAGACGACCCAGCCGATGACCGCGACGACCAGCACCACGATCGCGGCATGCTGCACCGCCATGAACCCGCCGAGCACGGTGCCGATCAGGATCGCGATATACGTTGCCGATTCGACCAGCCCGGTCCCGCCGAGCACTTCGTCCTCGTGGAGATGCTGCGGCAGGATCGCATATTTGATCGGGCCGAAGAACGCCGAGTGCACGCCGAGAAACAGCACGGCGGCAAGCATCAGGATCAGGCCGGGGACGGTATAGCCGCCCCACGCGATCATCAGACCCGCCGCGCCGACGATCATGATGCCGATCTCGGCCAGCTTGACGATCCGGATGATCTTGGCCTTGTCGTGCGTATCCGCGAGCTGCCCGGCCAGCGCCGAGAGCAGGAAGAAGGGCAGGATCCCGATCGCGGTCGCGAACGCGGTGAAATTCTGTTCGAGCTTGGGGTCTGCAAAAATCTTGTAGATCGCGAATTGCACCATCACGGTCTTGAACAGATTGTCGTTGAACGCGCCCAGGAACTGAGTGACGAACAATGGCAGAAATCGGCGCTCTTTCAGCAAGCCGAGCGCGTTGAGCATGGTGTGTTCACGGCCTCGAAATGGCAGAATAAGGGCTGCCCATAGACTAGGCGGTATGCCGCCAGCAACCTGCTTCTCGATTGCGCGCAGTTCGGATGGGGTTTCACCAAGCCGATCGGACGGTTAGAGCGTAAGGCGTGCTCACCTTGCCCAACCTGCTCACCATGTCGCGGATCGTCGCGGTGCCCTTGCTCGCCTGGTTCCTGTGGTGGCCGGGCTGGTCAGATGGCTATGCCGCCGGGTTCGCTTTGTACTGCCTGATGGGCATCACCGACTATTTCGACGGCTATCTCGCGCGCGCGCAGGGGACGGTATCGAAGCTCGGCGTTTTCCTCGATCCGATCGCCGACAAGATCATGGTCGCGGCGGTGATCCTGTTGCTGGTGGGGACACGCGACGGCAATCCCGCGATGATCCAGGGCGTGCACCAAATCGCGGCGCTCGTCATCTTGCTGCGCGAGATCGCAGTGTCGGGATTGCGCGAGTTCCTCGCGCAATTGCAGGTCTCGGTCCCGGTGTCGAAGCTGGCGAAGTGGAAGACGACGATCCAGCTCGTCGCGCTCGGCGGGTTGATCCTCGGCGGCGGGGTGCCGGCCTATCCGGTCGTGGGTCAGATCGGACTGGCCCTGCTGTGGGTGGCCGCCGCGCTGACCGTCATCACCGGCTGGGATTATCTTCGCGCCGGCCTGAAATATATGGATTGAAGCAAACGCGGGCGGCACCGGAGTGCCGCCCGCGAGAGGCTTAGTTGAGCTTGGGAAGCACAACGCCGTTGACGACGTGGACGACGCCGTTCGACTGCTTGACGTCGGCGGTCTCGATATAGCTCTTGTTGCCGTTGACGTCGGTCAGCTGCACCGCGCTGCCGACCGTTTCGACGACGAGCGGATCGCCCTCGACCGTGACGAGCGAGGCCTTGCCGCCGCCCGCGGTCACCTTCGCCTGAAGATCAGCCAGCGTCAGCGTGCCCGGCACGACATGGTACGTCAGCACCTTGGCGAGCGTCGCCTTGTTTTCCGGCTTCATCAGCGTGTCGACCGTGCCGGGGGCGAGGCGCGTGAAGGCGTCGTTGGTCGGCGCGAACACGGTGAACGGACCGGGGCCCGAGAGTGTCGTCGCGAGGCCAGCGGCCTTCACGGCAGTCACGAGCGTGCTGAGGTTCGGTGCGGCCGAAGCGTTGACGGCAATCGGCTTGGTCGCGTCCATCACGGCGCCGCCGACGGTCGGGTTGGCGCCGGCTGCGGGGGCGGCCGCCATCGGCGCGCCGGCCATCGGGGTCGCGCCAGCGGCGGGGGCGGGCGCGGTTTGCGCGGTCGCTGCGGCACCGATGATCATGGCACCGGCCATCGCCGAAAGATACAGGTTGGTCTTGAAGGTCATCGCGATTCTCCACTCGATTGGGACGCGCGCTCGATGAACGGCGTGTCACAAATACGGTTCAGAGCCGAAATGGTTTCGTCACACCGCTTCGGCGAGTGCAGTGGCAAGCAGCTTGAAGTCCTTTTCGCGCGGAGATCCGCGTCGCCAGACGAGCGCGATCTTGCGCGACGGATTGGCCGCGTCGAGCGGGCGCGCGACCAGGCTGGTATGATCGAGAATGCCCGCCTTGAGCGCCATTTCGGGCAGCATGGTGAGCCCAAGGCCGTTGTCGATCATCTGCACGATCGTGTGGAGCGACGTCCCGAGCATCGTCGCCTCGGCGCGCAATTCGGGACGCGCGCAAGCCGACAGCGCATGGTCCTTCAGACAATGCCCGTCCTCGAGCAGCAGCAGCCGAGTCTCGTCGATCTCGGATGGCGGCATCGCCCGGTCGATATTGCCCATTTCGGCGGGCTGCCCCGCGACGAACAACCGGTCTTCGAACAGCGTCTGCGATGAGACTTCGCCGCACGCGAAGGGCAAAGCGAGCAGCACGCAATCGGCGCGCCCGTGATGCAGCCCCTCGCACGCCGGCCCGCTCGGCTCCTCGCGCAGGAACAGCTTGAGGTCGGGATAATCGCGCCGCAGCCGCGGCAGGATGCGCGGCAGCATGAACGGCGCGATCGTCGGGATGACGCTCATCCGCATCTCGCCCGACAGCGGGCGCCCGGCAGCACGCGCCATGTCGCCCAGTTCCTCGGCCTCGCGCAGCACGCGCCGCGCCTTGTCGGCGATCCGGTCGCCGAGCGGAGTGAAGCGCACGACGCGCCGCGTACGCTCGACCAGCGTCACGCCGATCAGCGTCTCGAGCTCGCGAATCCCCGCCGACAGTGTCGATTGCGTCACGAAGCACGCCTCGGCCGCGCGGCCGAAATGGCCGTGGTCCTGCAGCGCCGCGAGATACTGCAATTGCTTCAAGGTCGGCAGGTACGTTGCCATTTATCGCTCCAATCGATCACACGGCGACAAATAACCCATTGGATCGATAAGAACAGTCCCTATATGGGCCCTGCAACGAGACGGCGTTCAGCGCCGCGCATGAGGATGTCCGACGAGGCCCCAATTTTTCCAGGAGGCCCACAACATGTTGACCATCGGCGACAAGCTCCCCGACTTTACCGTTCCCGTCCAGCAGGGCGTATCCGCGCTCCCCGCCGGTGAGACGCTCAGCCAGGACGCGTTCCCGGGCAAGTGGAAGGTGCTGTTCTACTGGCCGAAGGATTTCACCTTCGTCTGCCCGACCGAGATCGTCGGCTATGCTGGCCTCAAGGGTGACTTCGAGGATCGCGACGCCGTGCTGATCGGCGCATCGACCGACACCGCGCACGTCCACCTCGCCTGGCGCAAGTCGGATCCCGATCTGGCGGCTGCCGACTTCCCGTGGCTGGCCGATAATGGTGGCGTGCTCGCCGCGCAGCTCGGCATTCTCGACAAGGACGAGCATGTCGCGTTCCGTGCGACGTTCATCATCGATCCCGACAACGTGATCCAGGCAGTCCAGGTCAACGGCCTCAACGTCGGCCGCAACCCCGCCGAGACGCTCCGCGTGCTCGACGCGCTGCAGACCGACGAGCTCTGCCCGTGCAACTGGAACAAGGGCGACGACGTCCTCCAGATCGCCGCGTAAAATTGGACGCGCGGGCGCGGCCTGACGGTCGTGCCCGCCATCATCGTCACCCCAGCGTAGGCTGGGGTCTTTATGGGGCGGGCGTGACGCTCGCCCTCGAGAGACCCCAGCCTGCGCTGGGGTGACGTGTTTGTGGATAGGGAAACATCAATGTCGCTCAAGGATTTCGCCGGGACGCTCCCGGATTTCGCCAAGGACATCCGCCTCAACGTCGGCTCGCTGCTCAACGAGGCGCATCTGCCCGACCAGCAGAAGTTCGGCCTGTTCCTGTGCTGCGCGCACGCCACCGGCTATAAGCCGCTGGTCGACGTGACCGAGGCCGAAGTCGCCGCCAAGCTCTCGCCCGAGGCTGCCAACGCCGCTCGCGCCGCCGCTGCGGTGATGGCGATGAACAACGTCTATTACCGCTTCACGCATCTCGCCGGGAACGCCGAGTATCAGACGATGCCCGCCAAGCTGCGCATGAACGTGATCGGCCAGCCGGGAATCGAAAAGGTCGATTTCGAGCTGTTCAGCCTGGCGGTCTCGGCCATCAACGGCTGCGGCATGTGCATCGACAGCCATGAGCAGATCCTCAAGAAGGCCGGCGCCACGGCCGAGGCGATCCAGACCGCGGTGCGGATCGGCGCGGTGATGAAGGCCGTTGCCACGGTGCATTCGGCGATCAACTGACGTTCAGGTGGCGAGCGCCGACCATATCGAATAGGCGCTCGTCACCGTCAGCAGGATCCCGACCATCGCCATCAGCTTGCGCGCCGGGACGCGCTTGGCGACGACCGCGCCGATCGGCGCGGCGATCAGCCCGCCGATCAGGATCCCGAGCGTCTGCAAGGTGAACGCCTTGAGCCCGAGCGTCGCGATGAACGTCGCCGAGATCGTCGCGGTGAGGAAGAATTCGGAAGTATTGACCGTGCCGATCGTGGTGCGCGGCGCCGCGCCCTGGACGAGCAGGTTCGACGTCACCACCGGCCCCCAGCCGCCGCCGCCCGCGGCATCGAGGAAGCCACCGACGAGACCGAGCGGCTCGATGATTTTGGGCTGCCTGGGCGTCACCGGTCCACGATAGGCCCGGTAGAGCAAATAGAGCCCCATCAGCGAGAGATACGCCATCACGAACGGCCGCGCGACCGCGCCGTCGATGTTGCTCAGCACATAGGCACCCAGCGCACCACCGATCATCCCCGGGATCACCAGCCGCCGGAACAGCCGCCAGTCGACGTTGCGATGCACGATATGGCTCACGCCCGAGGCCGCCGTGGTGAAGGTCTCGACCGCGTGGACGCTTGCCGAAGCGAGCGCCGGCGGCATCCCGAGCAGCACGACGAGCAGCGTATTGTTGATCACCCCGAACGCCATGCCGAGCGCACCATCGACCACCTGCGCGGCAAAGCCGATCAGGATGAAGGGCAGCATCGCCGCGAAAATCGCGGGGAAATCGATGGTCGAAACCTCTGGCATGCTAAGCAGATCGCGCCTTTTTTGAAATCCCACAAGAAAGATGGGGTTTTGTTCGATGAAGTTAGCGACCGGACGCGCCTTTAATTCGACCGACCGAAGGACTAGATATCGCGCAGATGAAGGGGAAACCGCAATGATGGGACGATTGATCGCCTATCTCGATTCGATCAAGGCTCGTGATCCCGCCCCGCGTTCGCGGCTCGAGATTCTGACATATCCTGGCGTGTGGGCGCTTGGTTATCACCGTATCGCGCACCGCCTGTTCAAGGCGCGTCTGTTCTTTCTCGCGCGCGCGGTGAACCATTTCTCGCGCTTGATGACCGCGATCGACATCCACCCCGGTGCGACGATCGGCCGCAATTTCTTCATCGATCATGGCTTCGTCGTCATCGGTGAGACGGCCGAGATCGGCGACAACGTCACGATCTATCAATGCGTCACGCTCGGCGGCACGAGCCCGGACAATGGCATTGCCGGCAAGCGCCACCCGACCTTGTGCGACAATGTCATCATCGGGTCTGGTGCTCAGGTGCTCGGCCCGATCACGCTCAACAAGGGCTCGCGCGTCGGCGCGAACGCCGTCGTGACGCGTGACGTGGTCGAGGGCGCGGTCATGGTCGGCATCCCGGCGCGCGCGACGATGGTCGAAGGCGGGCAGAAGCCCGTCGAGTTCCTCGCATACGGCACGCCGTGCAGCGAGATGTTCGATCCTGCGACGCAGAAGGTCGAACTGCTGCGCTGCGAACTCGAGACGATGCGCAAGCGGCTCGACGCCTTGCTGGTGGAAAATCACGACCTGCGCGATCGGGCTTGATGGGGACGATAACACCCTTTCCGGCGCCACGCGGTACGCTGCTGCAGATCGGCTTCGAACGGCTCGAACTCAACCGCATCCTCGATCTCTATGGGCGGATGGTCGCAGCCGGCCTTTGGCGCGATTACGCGATCGATCTCGGCTATGAAGCCGCGGTCTTCGCCGCCTTCCGCCGCGCCGCCGAACGCCCCGAATTCCGGATCGAGAAGCGTCCCGCGTTGCGCCACAAGCAGGGGATGTGGGCGCTGATCGGCGAACATGGCATGGTCCTCAAGCGCGGCCCCGAACTCGGCCCGGTCCTTGCCCCGGTCGAGCGGCGCCTGATGAAGGTGGTCGACTGAGCGCTTAGGCTATACCCGGCACGGTAAAGCACGCGATCGCTCCGCAGGTGGCGCGGTTGCGCAGCGTGATCACCCCGCCTTGCGCTTCGATAATCGCCTTGCAGATCGACAGGCCGATTCCCAGGCTGTCGGCCTTGGTCGTGACGAACGGCTCGAAGACATTGGGGAGCAGCATCCGGTCGACCCCGGGACCCGAATCCGCCACGCAGACCTCGACGACTTGCCCCTTGTCGGACGCGGTGACGAGGATGTCGACCGGCGTGCCGGCGGCGGCCTCGACGGCATTCTGCAAAAGGTTGAGCAGCGTCTGCTGGAGCAGGATCCGATCGCCGAGCACGATAAGCGAGTGCGGCAGGTCGAGCGTGATCCGCGCGTCTGGTCGCCCCAGCGTGACGATATCGGCGGCGTCGCGCAGCGTGTCGGTGAGCGCGACCTGTTCCAGCCGTGCTTCGGGGCGGGTCGTCAGCGATTGCAGGGTGCGGATGATGTGGCCCGCCGTGCGGCTTGCCTCGATCGCTGCCTGCAGCGACTCGAGCACCAGCGCGGAATCCCCCCGGCTTTCGACGACCGCACGCGCGACGGCCAGGTAATTGCCGATCGTCGTCAGCGGCTGGGTGAGTTCGTTGGCGATCGTCGTCGCCATCATCCCCATCGCATTGCGGCGTGATCCGTGAATCAGGTCGTTTCCCAGCGGACCGAGCCGCGCGCGCGCGGTGCCTGACGGACGTTCGCCATGCGGCTCGCCCATCGCTTTCTGGATGCTTGCCGGGCGGCACAAAGCGAGGAAGGCCGCCGTGATCTCGATGGGATCGGACGTCGGCGCATAGACCACGCTGTCCGGGACACCTGACGCTGCCCAGTCGCTGGTCCCCCGCGTCGACAGATAGCCGATCGCGACCGCCGGGTTGGCAGCGCGGGCCTGGCGCGCCACGTCCCACCCGCGCGGCAGCGCATCGTCATCGATTCGAACCAGGACTCCGTCACGGTCGAGTGCCGCGCTCGATACGGCGTCGTCCGCTACGAATGGATCGAGCGTCGCGCAGGCGCCGCCGTCGCGCTCGAACGCCGCTTGGAGCGAAGTGCGCAGGCTGGAATGGCGGTCGACGATCAGAATCGAGGTCACCCGGTGCCTCTTTCGTTGCGTTGAACGGCGCAAACGGCGCAAATATCCGCCTGCGTTCAAAGGAATACGCGAGATTCCGGTTTGCAACAAGGCGCACGACGAACGCCGCCGGGCGAGTCGGCCGCTAGGCGGCGACCAGCGTCGCGACCGGGGGCAGGCGCTCGCCAAGACCGCCGAGCAGGCCGACCACGATCCGCCGCATTGCCGGCCAGAAGGCGGAGAGCGTCAGCAAGGCCGAGCCGATCGCCAGTGCGGTGAACGCCCACGCCAGTTCGACCGCGCCCGCCGTCTGGAACAGCGCGTACAGCGCATAGAGGACATAGGCGAGGCTCGAGACGAGCAGCGCGCGCCGGTCGACCGCGAGCGCGACGAAGGCGAAGGCGAGGTAAAGCGCGAGCACGATCAGCGCGGTGCCGATCGCGATTGCCCCGCCGAACACGCCGAGCATGTGGAACACGGGATGCGCGATCATCGGTGCTGCGGCGAGGTGGAGCCAGAAGGCGACGTCGGCACGCCGCGTGCGGCGCTCGCGGTCCGACAGATCCCACGTCATCGCGAGCGCGAACATGCCGAGCCCACAAATGAAGACGAGTGGATAGACCGCTTCCTTCACCAACGGGATCGCCGCGATCACCAGCGCGACGACGACGCCGACCAAGGCCGATGCGCCGGCGGCGACGGTGATCGGCACCATGAAGCGCCGCCAGTGCAGCCATGCGGCGCCCGCCATCAGCAGGCCGATGCCAGCGCCGATCGCCGCGCCGGCGTGGTCGCTCGAATTGGCGTGCAGCGCGACGAGCACGCCGACCGGCGTCGCGCCGACACCGCCGACAAAAGCGAGCAGCAGCAGGATGCTCGGCAGCGCCATCCGCCGAATGCGCGTGAAATATTCGGCGAGCCCCCAGGCCGCGACCGCGACCAGCGCGCCAGCGAGCGGGGGGGTGATCGACTCGCCGATCCAGCCGACCGCGAGGAGTACCAGCACGATCGCGATCGAGACGAAAATGTCGTTGAAGCCCGACAGCAGCCGGAAGCTCTCTTCATCGACCGCGGGCGCGGCGTTGCGCGCGGCGATATGATTGCGCAGCGCGGCCGCCGCCTCGCGCGAAATCGCGCCTGCCGTTACCGCCCCGTCGATATCGCTTTCGCTGTACATGATCGTCTCCCTGTCGATGGGGAGAGTATCACGCGTGTATCAGTGTAGCAACACAGCAACTATCGTCGCCCCCGCACAGGCCGGGGCGACGCGCGAGGTCAGCCGCCCTGGAGTTTCTTGAGGATGCTCATCGACTGTTCGGCACCGTTCTGCGGGGTCATCTCGCCGGCACGGTCGGTGATCTCGGCCCAGTGCGCGGCGATGCCCTCGGGCGAGAGATCGTCGCCGCTCAGCAGCTTGCCCTGCGTCAGCGTGACATAGGCTGCCTGGAACACGCCGGCGCCCGCGCCGATGATCATGTTGGTCGGCGATTCTTCCGACACGAGATAGAGCGCGGCCGGCGCGACCTTCTCGGGGGCGAAGGCGGCAAACGCCTCGGCCGGGAAGAGGTCTTCGGTCATCCGCGTGCCCGCGGTCGGCGCGATCGTGTTGACCTTGATGTTGTTCTTCGCGCCCTCGATCGCGAGCGTCTTGGTCAGGCCGGCAAGGCCGAGCTTGGCCGCGCCGTAATTCGCCTGGCCGAAATTGCCGTAGAGGCCGGTCGACGATGCGGTCATCAGGATGCGGCCATAATTCTGCGCGCGCATCGTCTCCCACACCGCCTTGGTGACGTTGGCCGAGCCGTTGAGGTGGACGTCGATCACGAACTTGAAATCGGCCGGCTCCATCTTGGCGAAGCTCTTGTCGCGCAGCACGCCGGCATTGTTGATGAGGATGTGGACGCCGCCCCAGGTTTCCTTGGCCTTGGCGACCATTTCGACCATCTGCTCATATTCGGTGACGCTGCCGCCGTTCGAGATCGCCTCGCCGCCAGCCGCCTTGATTTCCTCGACGACCTTCAGCGCCGCGTCGCTATGGCCGGTGCCATCACGCGAGCCGCCGAGATCGTTGACCACGACCTTCGCGCCGCGCTTGGCGAGTTCGAGCGCATAGGCGCGACCGAGACCGCCGCCGGCGCCGGTGACGATGGCGACCTTATCATCGAAACGGATGGACATGGATGGACTCCTCTAGGTGGTTTGAGGCGCGTCCTAGGCAATTGCGCGCGGCGTGCAAGCCGCGATCGGCATACTCCCGATACGAAAAAGCCGGCGTGCAGGGCTTCTGCACGCCGGCCGTAACGGCAAGTCTCGAAGGCTGCGGCCGGAAAAAATCCGGCGCTGCCTCAGCGCTTGTGCATGCGCTTGCCCGAGTGCATCCGCGCGCCGGCAGCGTTCGACCGCTCGGTGCAGCCATCCTTCAGCGTGCGCGAGCAAGGCGGGTAGTCGCCGGTCGCTGCCATCGGTGCCGACGGCGTCGCCATCGATGCATTGGCGGCAGGCGTCGTGGCCGGCTGCGCCATTGCCGGATCAGCGGCGGGGGCGGCGGGCTGTGCCATTGCGGGGTCTGCTGCCGGGGCGGGCTGAGCAGGCATGGTTTGCGCCGGGGCCGGCTGGCTCATCGCGTCGGGGGTCGCCGATGCGGGCGTGGTCTGCGCCAGCGCGGGCATTGCGACGGCAGCGGCGAGCGCCGCAAACATCATGATTTTCATAAACAGTCTCCTGCGAACGGGCAGCATTGTGTGCTGCTCGTCGGGTCAAACGCACATTGTGCCGCATGGGTCCCAATATTCTTTACGCACCCGAATCGAGTGCATAGCCCGCCGAACGCACCGTGCGGATGATATCGGGGCGGTCGCCGCAGTTGATCGCCTTGCGCAGCCGCCGGATGTGCACGTCGACGGTGCGGCTCTCGATGTCGCTGTCATGGCCCCATACCGCATCGAGCAACCGCTCGCGCGAGAACACCCAGCCGGGATGTTCGAGGAAGTGTTTCAGCAGGCGGAACTCGGTCGGCCCGAGCGGGATGACCTCGCCCGAACGGCGGACCTTATGGCCGACGGTATCCATCTCGATGTCCGAATAGGTCAGCTGTTCGCCAGCGAGCGCCGGGCGCACCCGCCGCAGCACCGCGCCGACGCGCGCGACGAGTTCGCGTGGGCTAAACGGCTTGGTGACATAATCGTCGGCACCGGTCTCGAGCCCGCGGACACGATCCTCTTCCTCGCCGCGCGCGGTCAGCATGATGATCGGGACGTTGGCGGTCTCGGGCATGCGGCGCAGGCGGCGGCACACTTCGATCCCCGACAGGCCCTCGACCATCCAGTCGAGCAGCACGATGTCGGGGGTATTCTCCTTGGCCAGCAGCAGCGCCTCCTCGCCGTCGGGCGTCTGCGCGATCTCGAAATCCTCGCGCTTGAAGTGCCAGATCAGCAGCTCGGCGAGCGCGGCGTCGTCTTCAACCAGCAGCATTTTCGCGCGTGCCATATCGTTTACTCCGTCAGGCTGAGAAGGGTGCCGCGGTCACGTTCGACCATGTGCGTACCGGTTGCGGCATAGTAGATCATCTCGGCGATGTTCGTTGCGTGGTCGCCCACGCGTTCGAGATTCTTGGCGATGAAGAGCAATTGCGTGACCTGGCCGATCGTCCGCGGGTTCTCCATCATGTGGGTGACGAGCACGCGGAACAGGCTGTTGTAGAAATCGTCGACCTCGCGGTCGCGCTGGCACACTTCGACCGCGGCGTCGGCGTCGCGCGCGGCGAAGGCGTCGAGCGCGTCGTGCACCATCCGCACCGCGAGCGCCGACATGGCGGGGAGCACCGACAGCGGCTCGATCTCGCCATGGCTGTCGATCGAGGGGACGCGCTTGGCGATGTTCTTGGCATAGTCGCCAATCCGTTCGATCACCCCGGCGATCTTCAGCGCGGCGACGACTTCGCGCAGGTCGTCGGCGAGCGGCGCGCGCAGCGCGATGATGCGGACCGCGAGCTGCTCGACCTCGAGCTCGAGCGCGTCGAGCTTCTTGTCGCCCGCGATGATGAGCTGCGCGCCTTCGAGGTCGTGGCGGCGCAGCGCTTCCATCGCGCCGGCAATCGCGTGTTCGGCCATTCCGCCCATCTGCGCGATGAGGCCGCGCAGCTGGCCGATATCGGCGTCGAACGCCTTAACTGTATGGTCGTTCAATGGCATGTCCTGTTCACCCGTAGCGGCCGGTGATGTAATCCTTGGTGCGTTCCTGCCGAGGATTGGTGAAGATGTCCGAGGTCGCGCCATATTCGATCAGCGTGCCCAGGTGGAAGAAGGCGGTGCGTTGCGACACGCGCGCGGCCTGCTGCATGTTGTGCGTGACGATCACGATCGCGTAGCGGCCTTTGAGCTCGTGAATCAGCTCCTCGATCTTGGCGGTGGCGATCGGGTCGAGCGCCGAGCACGGCTCGTCCATCAGGATCACCTCGGGGTCGACCGCGATCGCGCGCGCGATGCACAGCCGTTGCTGCTGGCCGCCCGACAGCGCAGTGCCGCTGTCGGTGAGGCGGTCCTTGACCTCGTCCCACAGCCCGGCGCGGCGCAACGAGCGTTCGACGATCTCGCCGAGCTGGGTCTTGTTGCCGGCAAGGCCGTGGATGCGCGGGCCGTAGGCGACGTTCTCGAAGATCGACTTGGGGAAGGGGTTTGGCTTCTGGAACACCATGCCGACGCGCGCGCGGAGCTGCACGACGTCCATTTCGGGGGCGTAGATGTCCTCACCGTCGAGCGTGATGTCGCCCTCGACCTTGGCCGCAGGAATTGTGTCGTTCATCCGGTTGAGCGTGCGCAGGAAGGTCGATTTGCCGCAGCCCGACGGGCCGATCAGCGAGGTGACGTGGTCCGAACCGAAATCGAGCGACACGTCGTCGATCGCTTTCTTGGCGCCGTACCAGACGTTCACGTGCTGCGCCGAAATCTTGTGTTGGTTGGGAATGCTCACCAGCGGGTCTCGAATTTGTTACGGAGGTAGATCGCGAAGCCGTTCATCGCGAGCAGGAAGACGAGCAGGACGATGATCGCCGCGCTGGTCTTTTCGACAAAGCCGCGATCGATCTGATCGGACCATAGGAAGATCTGCACCGGCAGCACGGTCGCCGGATCGGTCAGCCGCGCGGGTGGCGAGGCGATGAACGCGCGCATCCCGATCATCAGCAGCGGCGCAGTCTCGCCGAGCGCGCGCGCCATGCCGATGATCGTGCCGGTGAGGATGCCGGGCAGCGCGAGTGGCAGGACGTGGTGGAAGACGACCTGGATCGGGCTCGCCCCGACGCCGAGCGCGGCATCGCGGATCGACGGCGGGACGCCCTTGATCGCATTGCGGCCCGAGATCACGATCACCGGCATCGTCATCAGCGCGAGCGTGAGACCACCGACGATCGACGCCGAGCGCGGCAGCCCGAAGGTGCCGAGGAAGACCGCGAGCCCGAGCAAGCCGAAGATGATCGAGGGCACCGCGGCGAGATTGTTGATCGAGACTTCGATCAGATCGGTCCAGCGGTTCCGCGGCGCATATTCCTCGAGATAGAGCGCCGACAGCACCCCGACCGGGAAGGCGATCAGCAGCGTGACCAGCATCGTGAACAGCGAGCCCTTGAACGCGCCCCAGATCCCCGCGCGCGTCGGATCGTTCGAGTCCGATGCGGTGAGGAAGGGCAGGTTGAAGCCGGTCGAGATCGCCTGGCGCGCCTTGAGTTTCGCGACGATCGCCTCGGAGGCCGGATCGCCCTGGCGCTTGGCGGCGACGTCGATCGCATCGGCGGCGGGCACCCAGATCGTCGCGCGCGCGCCGAGCAGCGCGGGGTCGCGCTTCAACGCTTGGCGCACGCGCAGCCAGCCGCCGTCGGACACCCAGCGATCGCCGTCGGTCCCGAACGCGGCCTTGGCCGACGAATCGGTCAAGCCTTCGATATTGGCGGTCGACAGCGCGAGATCGGCGCCGGGTCCGCGCAGGTCGGCGGGCGTCAGCAACAGCCCTGAATGCGCGAAATCGACCGGCAGCGCGATCTGCGTCTGCAGGAATCCGCTGGCGCCGTTATACACCATCGTCACGAGCAGCACCGCGAGGAAGCCGGCGGAGAGCACGACCGCGCCGAGCCCGAGCCAGCGGAAGCGCCGCTCGGCGGCATAACGCTTGCGGATGCGGCGCTGCATCGACTGCGTCCGCCAGTCGGTCGGCGCGCGCTCGGCCGGGCCGGTCGCGGTGGTCGCGACACCGGGGACGAGCCCGCTCAGGATAGGGGCGTCACTCATAAGCTTCGCGATACCGTTTCACGACCGTCAGTGCGACGATGTTGAGGAGCAGGGTGATGACGAACAGCGTGAGCCCGAGCGCGAACGCGGCGAGCGTCTTGGGGCTGTCGAACTCGGCCTCGCCGGTGAGCAGGTCGACGATCTGCTTGGTCACGGTGGTCGCGCTGGCGAACGGGTTGAGCGTGAGCGTCGCGACGCCGCTCGCCGCCATCACCACGATCATCGTCTCGCCGATCGCGCGGCTGACCGCGAGCAAGACGCCACCGACGACACCGGGAAGCGCCGCGGGAAGCAATACGCGGCTGATCGTCTCGGACGAGGTCGCGCCCATCGCCAGGCTCCCGTCGCGCATCGCACCCGGCACCGCCGCCAGCGAATCGTCGGCCATCGAGGAGACGAACGGGATGATCATCACCCCCATCACCAGCCCCGCGGCGAGCGCGCTCTCCGAGCTCGCCCAGGTAATGCCGAGCGACACCGCGACATCGCGCACCGCCGGCGCCACCGTCAGCGCGGCGAAATAGCCGTAGACCACGGTCGGCACGCCTGCGAGGACTTCGAGGATCGGCTTCATCCAGCGCCGTGCGCGCGGCGTCGCATATTGCGTGAGGTACACCGCGCTCATCAGCCCGAACGGGATCGCGACGAGCATGGCGATCACCGCGCCGATGAAGAAGGTGCCCCAGAACAACGGCACCGCGCCGAGTGTCTTGCCCGGGTCGGCCGGGTCGATGACTTGCGGGCTCCAATGCGTCCCGAACAGGAAGTCGCCGATCGGCACGACGCTGAAGAAGCGCCACGATTCGAACAGCAGCGACGCGACGATCCCCATCGTCGTGACGATCGCGATCAGCGAGGCGGCGAGCAGGCACGCCATCACGACCCGCTCGATCTTGCTGCGCGCGCGGAAATCGGGGCGGACGCGGGTATAAGCGAACCCGCCGGTCGCAAAGGCGAGCAGCAAGGCGACCGCCGAGCCGATCCAGTCGTTGCGGTTCTGCGCCGCAGCATAAGCGGGCGCGAGCTTTTGCGACAGTGGGTTGAACGCGCCGAAGCTGTTGCCCGCGGCGAGGCTGCGCGCTTCGGAGAGGATCGCCGCGCGGTCGAACCCCGGCGGCGGCAGCTGCGCGGCGGCGGGATCGCGCAGCACGCGGTCGGTCACCAGCGCTGGCGAAGTCGACGCCCAGACGCACAGGAAGAGAGCGGCGGGCAACACCGTCCACAAGGCGACATAGCCACCGAAATGCGACGGCAGCGAGCTGAACCGCGCGGTGCTGCCGCGGCGGAAGCCGACGGCACGCATCCGCGCCGTCAGCCAGCCGATCAGGCCGAGCCCGGCAATGACGAGGGAGAGAGTAAGGATCGACAAAGCGGGTGGTTCGATTTCGTGTTCGAGGTGTGGGAAAGGCGGTCAGAGCAGCTTGGACGGATCCAGCGACGCTTCGGCCTTGATGATGGCTGCGCTGCGCTTGCGCACGTCGTCGGGCGCGGCGATCAGCCCCTTGGCGACGAGCGGCCCCTTGGGATCCCACGATTGCGCATAGACTGCGAGGAATTCGCGCAGCCCCTTGATCGCGGTGAGATGCGCCTTCTTGACGTAGAGGTAGAGCGGGCGCGACCCGGGATAGGCGCCGCGCGCGATCGTCTCATAGGTCGGCTCGACGCCGTTGATCGGCACGCCGTTCAACTTGTCCTTGTTCTGCTCGAGATACGAATAGCCGAAGATCCCGATCGCATTGGGGTTCGACTGGAGCTTCTGGACGATCAGATTGTCGTTCTCGCCGGCATCGACATAGGCGCCGTCCTCGCGGATCGCGGTGCAGCCCTTGGCATAGCCGGCGGCGTCGGTCTCTTTCTTGTCGGCGAGCGCGGGATTGATCGCGTCGCAGCCCTTGGCGAGGATCAGCTCGGCGAGCGCATCGCGCGTGCCGCTGGTCGAGGGCGGGCCGTAGACCTGGATCGGGATCGCGGGCAAAGCCGGGTTGACGTCCTTCCACGTCTTGGCGGTGTTGGGCTGGCCCATCGGCGTGGCGGCGAGTGCCTTGTACAGGTCGACCGCGGTCAACTGCAGCTTGGGGCCGCTCATCGATTCGGCGAAGGCGACGCCGTCGAGCCCGATCTGGACCTCGATGATAGTGTCGACGCCATTGTCCTTGCAGGTGCGATATTCGCTCGCCTTCATCCGGCGCGAGGCGTCCTCGATGTCGGGATGCGCCGCCCCGACGCCAGCGCAGAACAGCTTCATCCCGCCGCCCGTGCCGGTCGATTCGATCGCGGGCGACTTCATCCCCGGCGTCTTGTTGATGAGCTGCTCGGCGACGATCGTGGTGAAGGGGAAGACAGTCGACGATCCGACGACGGTGATATGGTCGCGCGAGCCGGCGCCCCCGCCATTGGCCTGGTCCTGGCAGGCACTGAGTGCCAACGCTGCCGCACTGCTGGCGGCAAAGGCGACGATCGCGCGTTTCCGGTTCATGGATTCTCCCCTCGGACCGAAGGGTCCGTAGAATCGCAATACCATCGCGACGGACTGCCTGTGTGACACTGTCGTTACCGTTTGATGACAGCGCCCGTCTGGCCGTGCGCTGGAAGCAGAATTGTCACCGTGGTTCCCTTGCCCACGGTGCTCGTCACATCGAACCGACCGCGGTGGCGCTCGATGATATGCTTGACGATCGCGAGCCCGAGCCCGGTTCCGCCCGCCGCGCGGCTGCGGCCCGGGTCGACGCGGTAGAAGCGCTCGGTCAGGCGCGGGATGTGCTCGGGCGCGATCCCTTCGCCCTCGTCGGTTACGCTGATCCGCACCATTCCCGCCGGATCGCGCCACAGCCGAACCGTCACCGGCGTACCGGCGCGGCCGTATTTCATCGCATTGCCGATGAGATTGTGGAGCACCTGGCTCAATTGCGCGCGGTCGCCGGCCACGGGCGGCACCCCGAGGTCGAGGTCGGCGACGATATCGGCGCTGCGCGTGTCCTGCGCGTCGAGCAGTTCGGAGCGGACTTCGCCGATCAGCGCGCCGACATCGACCGCGCGATCGGGCAGGCGATATTTCTCCGCCTCGATCCGGCTGAGCGAGATCAGGTCCTCGACCAGCCGCTGCATCCGCCGCGCCTCGTCGAACATGATCTTGAGGAAGCGCCCGCGCACCTGCGCGTCCTCGCCCGCCTTCTCGTCGCCGAGCGTCTCGATATAACCGAGGATCGAGGCGAGCGGGGTGCGCAATTCGTGGCTCGCGTTCGCGACGAAGTCGACGCGCATCCGCTCGGCGGCGTAATTGCCGGTGCGGTCGACGAGTTGCACGATCCGCTGACCACCCCCAGCGCGGCTGACATGCATTTCCCAATGCTGGTCGAGCGCGCCGAGCCCGACGAGATTGGTCGGGCCCTGCAGATTGCCCGTCGACGGACCGGCGAGGCGTTCGGCGGCGCCGGGGTGCCGGATCGCGACGCGCACGTCCTCGCCGACGATATGCTTGCCGAGCAGCCCGAGCGCGACGGCATTGGCATGCGTCACGCGCCCTTCGGCGACGATCAGCACCGGCTCGACGATCGCCTCGATCACGTCTTGCGTCTCGGGCGGGGCGAGCGCGGCGGCAGCGGGGACGGGGCGGGGCAGCTCGATCGGGCCGTCGCCGGTGCCCGTCGCGACGAGCGCCGCGGCAATCCCGCCGACCAGCGTGACCAACGCGGGCTGCAGATCGCCCGCAAGCAGGAATACTGCGATCGCCGCGACGACGATGAGACCGATCGCCGTGATCGTCCGAGAACCGAAACCCTGGAGCATTTCGCCGCCTTAGCCCAAAGATGCTTAAGCTCGATAGCCTTGCTTGCCAGCGATTTGCGAATGTGAAATGGCTGTCACCATGACCGACGTTCCGCCAGAGACCCCGAACGCCACGCGCCGCCGCGCGCTCATGCTCGGCGCGGCCGGCGCCGCCGCGGTCGTCTCGATCCGCCCGGCACTCGCCGCGACCACCGCGTCGATCTCGACCTGCGAGATTCCGGTGCCCGATCCGGGGCGGGCGGGGAGCTACATCGCCGCCGACGGCACCACCGTGCCGCGTGGGACGCTGGGTGCGTTCGCGCCGCCCGGAAGGCCGTTCAAGGGCGAGGAGGTGAAGACCGCGCTGGCCGGCGGACAGCTGCCGGGAACGAGCTATCAGCAGAGCCGCGCCTACACCAATTACATCCGCCGGCTGCAATCGGGGACGAGCGGCTTCACCTGCTTCGCGTCGTTGCAGATGCCGCGCGGCTGAGCCGGTGGCCCTGGCGGACGACACCGTCCTCTACCGCATGGCGCGGGCCGAGAGCCTGAGCATCGTTCATCTCGACAGTTTTTCCGCAGTCTATCACCGCGCCTCGGGCATCACGCACCTCATCACCGCGCCAGCGCCGGAGATTCTCGCGACTTTGGGTGAGGCGGGAATGACGCGCGCCGCGCTGCTGCAGCGGCTCGCGCGCGACTATGCACTGGGCGATGCGGATGCGGATGTGCTGCGCGAGCGGCTCGAAGAGCTCGTCGCGACCGGCCTGGTGTCGCGCGCATGAACCACCAGTTCAGCGTCGCGATCGGGCCTGTCGGTTTCCGCATCGGCTCGGACTGGCGCGCGCCGATCGCGCAGCTCGAGACGCTGTATCGCGCCTATCCCAAGCCCGCCGATGGTGTCCCCGATTTCACCGTGCGCCTCTTCGCCGCGCGGCCATGGCGGCGCGTGCTGCGCCCCTCCGTGATGATCGGCGGCGATTTCGTGCTGCCCGATGCGGCGCCGCTGCCGCTCGCGCAAGGGCTGCTCGCCGCCGAGATGGGGATGAACCTGCAGATGGCGCTCGGCCAGCGCCGTTACCTGCTGCTCCACGCTTCGGTCGTCGAGCGGGACGGCGAGGCGCTGATGATGACGGGCGTGTCGGGCGCGGGTAAATCGACGCTCGCGGCGCTGCTGTCGCTGCGCGGATGGCGTCTGATGGGCGATGAATTTGCCTTGCTCGATCCCGAAACGGGACAGCTCCATGCCTTTCCGCGGCTCGTCAGCCTCAAGAATACGAGCATCGCGACCGTCGCGGCCGAGGCGCCAGCCGATCGGTTCGGGCCATTGCTCGAGGGCACACCCAAGGGCACGATCCGCCATTTCGTCCCCGATGCGCACGCGATCGCGACGATGATCCAGCCGGCGCGCCCGGCGCTGATCCTGTTCCCGAGTTTCGGCTTCGAACCCGCGGCGCGCGACGTCGCGGCGAGCGAGGTGTTCGTTCGGCTGACGCAAGCCTCGACCAACTATGTCGCGCTCGGCGAGCGCGGCTTCGATGCGCTGACCAAGCTCGTGACCTCGGTCCCGGCGCGCGCGATCGACTATCCCGATACCGCCAGCGCGATCGCGCAAGTGGAGGCGGCATGGGCGGCGCGATGATGCGCCGCGCGCCAGACGGCTGGCTGCTGGCGCGCGCGCTGCGCTTGCCCGAAAGCACGCTCGCGCTCGACGCGGAGGGCTGGACCGCCTTGCTCGCGATCGCCCGCGCGGAGCAGATGCTGGGCACGCTCGCATGGCGGCTCGATGGAATGGCGGTTCCACCGAATGTCGGGCGCATTCTCGAAGATGCGTGGCGCTCGGTCGAACAGGGCCGGGTCGTCGCCTTGTGGGAAGCCGAGGCTGCCCGCCGCGCAATCGCGCCGATCGACGAGCGCGTCGTGCTGCTCAAGGGCACCGCCTTCGTCGCCGCCGATCTGCTGGCGGGGCAGGGGCGGTCGATCGGCGATCTCGACATCCTCGTGCCACGCGCATCGCTGGATAGGGTCGAGGCGGCGTTGCTCGACGCGGGGTGGGAATGGGTCAAGCCCGATCCGTATGACGACGCCTATTACCGCCAGTGGATGCACGAGCTGCCCCCGCTGATCCACCGCGACCGCGACCGGATGATCGACGTCCACCACACGATCCTGCCACTCACCGCGCGGATCACCCCCAACGCTGCGGCGTTGCTCGCCGATGCGGTCGAGGTTGCGCCGGGGCTGTGGGCGCTGTCGCCCGAAGACATGGTCGTCCATGCCGCCGCCCATCTGTTTGCCGACGGCGATCTGGCGGGCGGGATGCGCAATTTGTGGGACGTCCACTGTCTTGTCGAGCAAGACGGTGTCGCGGGATTGGCCGAGCGAGCCGCAATGCACGGATTGAACCGCGACGTCGCGCGCGCGCTGCGGCTTGCGGCCGCGCTGTATGGCGACGGCGCCGGTTCAAGGCTTGTCGACCGCCTCTATCTCCGCCGCGTCACCGCACGCGATGGTTGGGGGCGCACCACCCGCCCCGTGACGCGGATGGCGTTCTACATCCGCTCGCACTGGCTGCGGATGCCGCCCGCGATGCTCGCGCGGCACTTATGGACGAAGTGGCGCAAGGGCGGCGCCGGGCCCGCCTCAGGCTGAGAGGCGATCGAGCGTCGGCAGCAGATCGTCGAACGAATCGATCACCGCGTCGGCGCCCATCTCCTCGACCGGCTCAAGCAGGAAGCCGAAGCTCACCGCGATGCCGGGGATTCCGGCATTCTTCGCCGCCATGATGTCGTAGATCGAATCGCCGACGAACGCCGCGCGGGTCGCGCCGATCTCGCCGCCGCAGCGTCGGATCATCTCGTCGATCGGCGCGCGGTTGGGCTTCGAAAGGCCCGGCCCCATCGTGTCGCCGCCGATGATGCACGCGAAGCGCTCGGTCAGCCCGAGATCGGCGAGCAGCGTGAGCGCCAGGCTCTCGAACTTGTTGGTGACGACCGCGCTCTTGATGCCGCGCGCGTCGAGCTGGTCGAGCGCCGCGATCACGCCGGGGAAGGGGCGCGTATGGACCGAAAGGTGCGCGGCATAATAGGCCAGCATCCGCTTGTAGAGCGGGCGGAATTCCTCCGGCGTGCAACCGCCGGTCACCTCCAGCCCTTGCGCCAGCATGTGCTTGGCGCCGCCGCCAACCATCGTCTTGACTTGCGCCACCGTCAGCAGCGGGCGCCCAGCGAAGTCGAGCGTGTCATTGACCGCGGCGGTGAGATCGCCGCTGCTGTCGACCAGGGTGCCATCGAGGTCGAACCCCACGATCTGGAATGAATTCGTCGTCATGCGGCCCCGCCTGGCAGGGTTGCTATGGAATTGGCAAGTCCGGCGTGGCAGGGCTGGCGTTATGGAAAGCCCGTCTCGCCCCCCCATCGCCGCCATCGTCCTTGCCGCGGGCAAGGGGACGCGCATGAAATCGGATCTGCACAAGGTGCTGCATCCGATCGCCGGGCGGCCGATGCTGCTGCATCTGGCGGCGAGCGTCGCGGCGCTCGACCCGGCGCGCACCGTCGTCGTGACGGGCGCGGGGCGCGATCAGGTCGAGGCGGCGGTCTCGCCGCTCGGGATCGCGACCGCGCTGCAGGCCGAACAGCTCGGTACCGGGCATGCCGTCGCTCAGGCCGAAGCCGCGCTCGCTGGCTTCGACGGCGATGTGCTGATCCTCTACGGCGACGTCCCGCTCGTCTCGACCGCTACGATGCAGGCGATGCTCGATCGGCTGAACGCGGAAGACGCGCCGGTGGCGGTCGTCCTCGGCTTTCGTCCCACCGATGCCGGCGCCTATGGCCGGATCATCGCCGAGGATGGCGTCATCGCCAAGATGGTCGAGTTCAAGGACGCGACTCCCGCCGAACGCGCGGTCGATTTGTGCAACTCCGGCCTGATGGCGGTGCGCAGCGCCGATCTGTTCGCGCTGCTCGCGCGTGTCGGCAACGACAACGCCGCGGGCGAATATTACCTGCCCGACATCGTCATGCTCGCCGCCGCTGACGGTCGTCGCTCGGCGGTGATCGAGACCGACGCGGTCGAGGTCGCCGGCGTTAACAGCCGCGGCGAACTCGCGGGCGTCGAGGCATCGTGGCAAGCGCAGCGCCGCGCGCAGGCGATGGCCGACGGCGCGACGCTGATCGCCCCCGAGACCGTCTGGTTCGCGCACGACACGGTGATCGGCCGCGACGTCGTGATCGAGCCCAACGTCGTCTTCGGCCCCGGCGTCACCGTCGGCGACGGCGCGCTGCTTCACGCCTTCAGCCATATCGAGGGCGCGCAGATCGGCGCCAAGGCCGAGGTCGGCCCGTTCGCCCGCCTGCGCCCCGGCGCGGTGATGGGCGAGAAGTCGAAGATCGGCAATTTTGTCGAGATGAAGAAGGCCGTGCTCGGCGCGGGCGCCAAGGCGAGCCACCTGACCTATCTCGGCGATGCCGAAGTGGGGGCAGGCGCCAACATCGGCGCGGGCACGATCACCTGCAATTACGACGGTTTCTTCAAATACAAGACGATCATCGGCGAGGGCGCGTTCATCGGGTCGAACTCGGCGCTGGTCGCCCCGGTGACGATCGGCGCGGGCGCGATTGTCGGCGCAGGATCTGTGATCACCGCCGACGTCGAAGCCGACGCGCTCGCGCTGGTGCGGCCGCAGCAAGTCTCCAAACCCGGATGGGCCAAGCGCTTTCGCGACGCGATGACGGCGAAGAAAGCTGGCAAGTGATATCACCCGGTGATATCAGTCGATAATGGCTAGCAGGACCCTGGTTTCGCTCGGCGACGATCGCATTGCGCGGCTCGATCAGATCGCGGCCGAGCACGGTCAGTCGCGCGCGGCGGTGATCCGTGACGCGGTCGATCGGCTGATTGCGAGCGACGCAGAAGAGGGGGACCGGCAACGGCGACTGGCGGCTCTGCGCGCCGGTTTCGGAGCCTGGAAGGATCGCACCGACATTGGTGACGCCGTCGCATGGCAGCGGCGCGAACGCGCGAGCTGGACCCGTCCCTGGGACGACGATTACGAAGACGTCAAAGCCGAGTTTCCCGATCTCTTCGACGCGGAAGATGATCGTCAGCGCGCGATCTATCTCGATCAGCTTCGGGGCGTGCAGCCGTCGCCAAAATCGTGAGCGCCACGTCGTTCGACAGCAATATCCTGATCGATGCGCTTAACGGCAACGTGTCAGCGCAGCTCGAGCTCGAGTCGGTTGACGATCGCTGGATCAGTCGGGTGACGTGGATCGAGGTCATGTCCCGCGTCGACCAGATCACGATGCCGCGAACGAAATCGCTGTTGGCGGGGTTCCTGATCGATGAGCTCGATATACCGATTGCGACGCGCGCGGCGGAACTGCGCAACGAGTGCCGCCTGAAGCTTGCGGACTCGGTCATCCTCGCGTCAGCACAAGTTCACGGACGCATTCTAGTGACCCGCAACACCAAGGATTTCCCGGCGACCATGCCGGGCATCCGCATCCCCTACACCCTTTAAGGTCGAGACATTCCATGTGTGGCATCGTTGGCATCCTGAGTACCGAAGACGTCGCCGATCGTCTGCTCGACGGTCTGAAGCGGCTCGAATATCGCGGCTATGATTCGGCCGGCATCGCCACCGATTTCGATGGCGCGATCGAGCGCCGCCGCGCGTCGGGCAAGCTGATCAACCTCGCCAACGAACTCGCCGCGCATCCGCTGCCCGGCAAGACCGGCATCGCGCACACGCGCTGGGCGACGCATGGCGGGCCGACCACCAACAACGCCCACCCCCACGCGACCGGCGAAGTTGCGGTCGTCCACAACGGCATCATCGAGAATTTCAAACCGCTCCGCGACGAACTCATCGCCCGCGGCCGGACTTTCACCAGCGAGACCGACACCGAGGTCGTCGCGCATCTCATCAGCGAGAAGGTCGAGGCTGGCCTCGCGCCCGAGGACGCCGTCCGCGAAATTCTGCCGCGGCTCCACGGCGCCTTCGCGCTCGCGATCCTGTTCCGCCAGCATCCCGATCTGCTGATCGGCGCACGGCTCGGTTCGCCGCTCGTCGTCGGCTATGGCGAGGGCGAGATGTATCTCGGCTCCGACGCGCTCGCGCTCGCGCCGCTGACGCAGCGGATCGCCTATCTCGACGAAGGCGACTGGGTCGTCCTCACGCGTGAGGGCGCGCAGGTCTATGACCGTGCCAATACGCCGGTCGAACGCGCGATCACGATCTCGGGCGTCACCGGCGACCTCGTGTCGAAGGGCAACCACAAGCATTACATGCTCAAGGAAATCTACGAGCAGCCGATCGTCGTCGCGCAGACGCTGCGCTCGTACCTGCAGCGGATGGAAGAGCGCGTCACGCTGCCGATCCCCGAATTCGACCTGTCAACGATCAAGCGCGTCACGATCGTCGCCTGCGGCACCAGCTTCTACGCCGGCATGGTCGCCAAATACTGGTTCGAGCAGTTCGCGCGCGTGCCGGTCGACCTCGATGTCGCCAGCGAATTCCGCTACCGCGCGCCGGTGATGGAGGAGGGCGGCCTCGCGCTCTTCATCAGCCAGTCGGGCGAGACCGCGGACACGCTCGCCGCGCTGCGCCATGCGCGCGCCGAGGGGCAGATCATCGCGGTCGTCGTCAACGTGCCGACCAGCTCGATGGCGCGCGAAGCCGATCTGCTGCTGCCGACGCATGCCGGCCCCGAGATCGGCGTCGCCTCGACCAAGGCTTTCACGTGCCAGCTCGCGGTGCTCGCAGCGCTTGCTGCCAACCTCGCGCGGGCCAAGGGCAAGCTCAGCCCGGCCGAGGAGAAGATGATCGTCAAGCATCTCGCCGAAGCCCCCGCCGCGCTCAACGGCGCGCTCGCCTATGACGAGGCGATCGAGGCGATGGCGCACCACATCGCGGGCGCGCGCGACGTGCTCTATCTCGGCCGCGGTACCGATTATCCGCTCGCGCTGGAAGGCGCGTTGAAGCTCAAGGAAATCAGCTACATTCACGCCGAAGGCTATGCCGCCGGCGAAATGAAGCACGGGCCGATCGCCTTGATCGACGAGAACGTCCCCGTCATCGTCATCGCGCCCTCGGGCCCGTTGTTCGACAAGACCGTCAGCAACATGCAGGAAGTCCAGGCGCGCGGCGGCAAGGTCGTTTTGATCTCGGATTATGACGGTATCCAGGCGGCGGGCGACGGCTGCATGGCGACGATCACGATGCCAAAGGTCCACCCGCTGATCGCGCCGCTCGTCTATGCGGTGCCGGTGCAGCTGCTCGCCTATCATGTCGCGGTCATCAAGGGCACCGATGTCGACCAACCGCGCAATCTCGCCAAGTCGGTGACGGTAGAATGAGCGCGCCCCTGATCGCCGGCGTCGAGCTGGGTGGAACCAAGGTCATTTGCGTCCTGGCAAGCGGACCCAACGATGTGCGCGAGCGCGTCCAGATCCCGACCACCACGCCCGACGAAACGCTCGGCGCGGTCGAGGACGTGCTGCGGCGCTGGTCGGGCTATGACGCGCTCGGCGTCGCGAGCTTCGGCCCGGTGTCGCTCGACCGCAGCGACGCCAATTACGGTTTCATCACCGCGACTACCAAGCCAGGCTGGTCCGATACCGATGTCGGGCTTCGGCTCGCGAAGATTGCGGGCGTGCCGTTCGGCTTCGACAGCGACGTCAACGGTGCCGCGCTCGGCGAAGGGCGCTGGGGTGCGGCGCATGATGTCGAAGACCATGCCTATATCACGGTGGGGACGGGCGTCGGCGTCGGGCTCGTGCTGCACGGCGCCCCCGTCGCGGGGATGACGCATGCCGAGCTCGGCCATATCCGCCCGGTGCGGATGACGGGCGACGCCTGGCGCGGAAGCTGCGCCTTTCATGGCGATTGCGTCGAAGGGCTGGTGTCGGGAACTGCGATCCGCGCGCGCACCGGAACGGCCGCGCAGGATTTGGCGGCGAACGACCCTGCATGGGAAACCGTCGCGCATACCCTTGCGCAGCTCTGTCACATGGTGGTGCTGACCGGCATCCCGCGGCGGATCGTGATGGGCGGTGGCGTGATGGTCGGCGTGCCGCAGCTGCTGCCCGAAATTCGCGCCCGCTTGGTCGCGAGTCTCGGCGGCTATGTCGCAGCGCCCGGGCTGATGCCGATCGACCGCTTCGTCGTTCCGGCCGAGCTGGGCGGAATGGCGGGGCCGCTCGGCGCGGTCCAGCTCGGGGTCCTGGCACTCGAACGCGACTGAGTTTTGGCATCGTCGTTTACGACGCATTAACCGCCTTGGCATACGAGTTCGCAACGGGCTTTGATGCCCACTATCTTACGGGCGGGTGTGGGTATGCGAATTCTGATCGTCGATGACGAACCGGCCATGCACGACAGCTACCGGCGCAGTTTCGCGCCGGCGGCCGTCGACACCGGCGCGCTCGAGGCGATGGCTGCCGAACTGTTCGGCAAAGACGACGACGCTGCCGACCCCGCGCCCGATACCATGATCGACTTCGCACTGACGCACGCGATGCAGGGGCTCGACGGCGTTGCGGCGGTCGAGGCCGCATTGGCGTGCGACGAACCCTATGCCGTCGCCTTCATCGACGTGCGCATGCCGCCGGGGATCGACGGCAAGGAAACCGCGACGCGAATCCGCAAGCTCGACCCCAACATCAACCTCGTCATCGTCACCGGCTATTCCGATTTCTCGCCAATCGAGATCGCCAAGGCGGCCGGCCCCGCCGACAAGATCTTCTACATCGCCAAGCCGTTCGAAGTCGCCGAGGTCACGCAGATGGCAAGCGCGCTCGCGCACCGCTGGCGCGGCGACCGCGAACTCGCCGAAGCCCGCGAGACGCTCGCCGCGCAAGTCGTCCAGCTCCAGGAGCAAGGCCATGAGCTCGCCGCGAACGAAAGCCGCGCGATCCACATGGCGAACCACGATTCGCTGACCGAGGCGCCCAACCGGCTCGCCTTCCGCCGCGCGCTGACCGACCGCGCACAGCTTTCGGGGCAATTCGCGGTGGCGATGGTCGATCTCGATCGCTTCAAGCTCGTCAACGACACGCTCGGCCATCTCGCCGGCGACGAGCTGATCCGCACGATCTGCGACATCCTGCAGACCTCGATCCCTGCGGGCGGCCTCGTCGCGCGGCTCGGCGGCGACGAATTCGGGCTGCTGTTCGATACGCCCGGCGCCGAGGCGGCCGAAATGGAATGCCAGCGCATCCTGAAAGCCTGCACCGGGACCTTCAAGGTGCTCGGCAATTCGGTCCAGGGCGGCGCGTCGTTCGGGCTGATCGTCACCGAGCCCGGCGAGACGCGCGACCCGACCGACTTGATGCGCCGCGCCGATCTCGCGCTCAACGACGCGAAACGCGAAGGCCGCGGCGTCGTGCGCCTGTTCGACGAGGGCATGGACGAGAACATCCGCTTGCGGCGTGCGATCGAGGGGGGCCTGTCGCAAGCGATCGCCAAGGGCGAGCTGAGCCTCGTCTATCAGCCGATCGTCGCGCGCGAGGAGCTCGAGGTCATCGGTTTCGAGGCGCTGCTGCGCTGGAACACCAACGAGCATGGCCCGATCAGCCCGGCGGTGTTCATCCCGATCGCCGAGGAAACCAACCTCATCCACGAGCTCGGCGACTGGGTGCTGGGCGAATCGCTCAAAGTGCTCGCCGAATGGCCGGGCCAATATGTCTCGGTCAATTTCTCGCCGCGCCAGTTCCGCCGTCACAATTTCGTCGCGCGCCTCGTCGAGACCGTCCAGCGCGCCGGGATCGACCCGCGCCGCGTCCAGATCGAGATCACCGAGACCGCGATTTTCGACGATGCCGATCGCGCCGCCGACACGCTCTACAAATTGCGCCAGATGGGCTTCCGCATCGCGCTCGACGATTTCGGTACTGGCTATTCGAGCCTCTACAACATCCGCAAGTTCGCGCTCGATTGCCTCAAGATCGACCGCAGCTTCATCGACGGCATGGGCCGCGAGCGCGAGAGCGCTGCGATCGTCCATTCGATCATCCATCTCGGCCATGCGCTCGGGCTCGGCGTGATCGCCGAAGGCGTCGAGACCGAGGCGCAGTTGCAGGCGCTGCGCGTCGCCGGCTGCAGCCACATGCAGGGCTATTTCTTCTCGCGGCCGGTCGTGCAGGACCGCGCGCGCGAAATCGCCCAGGCGCGCTACATGCTCGATCCCGCGGCGGACGACGCGGTCGAACCGGGTAACGGAACCCACGGCTGATGCCCGCGCCCCCGCCGCCGTCCTCGCGCACTGCGCGCGGCCGGATCGAGGCGCTACGCGAGCCGAGTTCGCTCGGCGCCAAGCTCGTCGTGATCCTGATGGGGATCGGCCTGATCGGCTCGGTCGCGCTGACGGCGTTGCTCGCGGCCTTGATCGTGCCGAGCTTCAACCAGCTCGAGGACAAGTCGGTCGCCGCGCATATCGAGCGGACGCGCGCCGCGCTCGGCGATTTCGCGACCAAGGTCGAGGGCGCGGTGCGCGACTATGGCGACTGGACCGCCAGTTACGATTATATGGTCCACCCGACGCCCGAGTTTGAGAAGGAGAGCTTCTCGACGCTCGCGATGGTCAATCTCAACGTCGATGGCATGGCCTATGTCGGCAAGGACGGCCGGATCGTCATCGCGCGCTGGCGAACGCCGCCGGGTCGCAGCGAATTCGTCGCCGCGCTTGGCCAGACAGATTTCAAGCGCGTGCTCGGCCAGAAGAACTCGGGACATTATTATCTGCGGCTCGGCAACGAGCTCGTCGCGGTCGGGGTCGCCGAAGTGCGGCGCAGCGACGGCACCGGCGATCCGCGCGGCTATGTGCTGATGGCGCGGCGGATCACTTCGAAGACGCTGTCCAACGTGCTTCAGCTTCCCGCGACGATCGACCTCGCCAACCGCCCCGATACCGATGCGATCGTCTCGGCGCGCTCGACGCTGCGGATCGCGGTGCCGATCCGCGGCGCCGACGGCCACGCCGTCGCCAGCGCGGCGTTCAGCGTCACGCGCGATCTCTCGCTGCTCGGCCAGCGCATGTTGCTGCTCGCGGTCGCGGGGTCGACGCTGTTGCTGCTGCTCGTGCTCGCGATGCTTCGGCGGATGATTTCGATGCTCGTGCTGCGCCCGCTCGCGCGCGTCGAAAGCCATATGCAGATGGTGCGCACCTCGGGCTCGCTCGGGCTGCTGCCCGATGAGCCGCGGAAGGACGAAATCGGATCTTTGCGCAACAGTTTCAACGCGATGCTCGAGCAATTGAAGGATCTGCGCGAACAGGTCGAAGTGCAGAGCTTCGCGCTTGGCAAGAGCGAGAGCGCGGTCGCGGTGATGCACAACGTCCGCAACGCGCTCAACCCGATCAGCACGATCCTGAGCAAGGGGATCGCGCAAGCACCGCCCGTCGAGCGCAGCATGCTCGACCGCGCGATCGCCGAGCTCGGCAAGGACGATCTGCCCGCGGCGCGGCGCGCCAAACTGCTCGCCTTCGTCGCGGCGGCGATCGAGGCCGAAGCCAAGGATCGCGCCGACCGTCACGGCGAATTGCAAATCGGCCGCGAAGCGATGAGCCATGTGCTCGAGATCATCGGTGCCCAGCAAAGCGCGGCGCACGAGCGGCCCGAGGTGGCGCCGTGCGACGTGACCGAGATCCTCGCCAAGAATGCGACGATCGCGCGCTATTCGGGCAGCGTGTCGATCGCGTTCAGCTTCCCCGCGCAAGCGTGTTACGTGATGGCGAGCCGGATCATCCTGAGCCAGGTGATCGGCAATCTCTTCTCCAACGCCGCCGACGCGATCGCCGCGACCGGCACCGACAGCGGATCGATCACCGTCACGATCACCGAGGCCGACGGCCGCGCCGTCATCGCGATCAGCGACGATGGCGAGGGGTTCGCCGCTGAGAACACCCCAACGCTGTTCCAGCGCGGCTTTTCGACCCGCCGCCACAAATCGGGCGGGCTGGGGCTGCACTGGTGCGCCAATTCGATGGCGGCGATGCACGGCTCGCTGCGGCTCGAGAGCGAAGGCGTGGGGAAGGGGGCCTATGCGCTGCTGACGCTCGACCTCGCGCCCACGATCGAACAAACGCTCGCGGCGTGACGCGCGCTTAGAATGCGGGGGCGGGGGTGCCCGCCGCGATCGTCGGCGCGTCGAACAGGATCCGCTGGTTGTTGGCAAAGGTGAAGGTCAGCGTGACGACGCGCCCGGGCTTGATCCCCGGGTTCATGTCGAACAGCATCAGATGCTTGCCGCCGGGCGCGAACGCGACGGTCGCGCCCGCGGGGATCGGCACATCGCCGAGCGGCTTCATCGACACCATGCCGCCCGACTGCATCGATTGGTGAAGCTCGTTCTTGATCGACACTTCGCTGCTCACCGCGATCAGCGCAGTATCGGCGGTGCCGCCATGGATCGTGAAATAGGCGACCGCCGGACTGCGCGGCGCCGCGGCGAGGCGGATATAGCCCTTCTCGACCGAGAGCTTGGGCGGCCCACTGCCGCACGCGCCCAGGGCCAGGGCAGCGATCAAAACCAGACGATTGCGCAAACGACGAACTCCCGCTTTGGGAACAACTTGTCGCGCCATACGTGCGGTGAAATCTTGCGACAAGCGAAAGCCCCCCTATATCGCCGGAGTGAAGTGTCGCGCTGCTTATTCTAAGGGCGCGATGGAATGGCAATTTTTCTAGCGATGGGGGCCCCAGAGGACCAATGGCAAAAGTAATCGGAATCGATCTCGGCACGACCAACAGCTGCGTCTCGGTGATGGAGGGCGGCAAGCCGAAGGTGATCGAGAACGCAGAAGGCGCGCGCACCACGCCGTCGATCGTCGCGTTCGCCAAGGATGGCGAGCGGCTGGTCGGCCAGCCGGCCAAGCGCCAGGCAGTGACCAACCCCGAGAACACGATCTTCGCGGTGAAGCGCCTGATCGGCCGTCGTTTCGACGACCCGATCACCAAGAAGGACACCGAGCTGGTCCCGTACAACATCGTGCGTGGCAACAATGGCGACGCCTGGGTCGGCGCCGGCGGCAAGGAATATTCGCCGTCGCAGATCTCGGCGTTCACGCTGCAGAAGATGAAGGAAACCGCCGAGGCCTATCTCGGCGAGACGGTCACGCAGGCGGTCATCACCGTTCCGGCGTATTTCAACGACGCGCAGCGCCAGGCGACCAAGGACGCCGGGCAGATCGCCGGCCTCGAAGTGCTCCGCATCATCAACGAGCCGACGGCTGCTGCGCTTGCGTATGGCCTCGACAAGGACACCAACAAGACGATCGCGGTCTATGACCTCGGCGGCGGCACCTTCGACATCTCGATCCTCGAGATTGGCGACGGCGTGTTCGAAGTGAAGGCGACCAACGGCGACACCTTCCTCGGCGGCGAGGATTTCGACAACAAGCTGCTCAACTTCCTGTCGGAAGACTTCAAGAAGGCCGAGGGCATCGACCTCACCAAGGACAAGCTGGCGCTCCAGCGTTTGAAGGAAGCGGCCGAGAAGGCGAAGATCGAGCTGTCGTCGGCAGCGACGACCGAGGTCAACCTGCCCTTCATCACCGCCGACCAGAACGGCCCGAAGCATCTCGTCAAGGCGATCACGCGCTCGGATCTCGAGCGTCTCGTCGAGGACTTGATCCAGCGCACGCTCGAGCCGTGCAAGAAGGCGATGAAGGACGCCGGCATCCAGACCAGCGACATCTCGGAAGTCGTCCTCGTCGGCGGCATGACGCGCATGCCCAAGGTTCGTCAGGTCGTGAAGGACTTCTTCGGCAAGGAGCCGCATTCGGGCGTCAACCCCGATGAGGTCGTGGCAATGGGTGCGGCGATCCAGGCCGGCGTGCTGCAGGGCGACGTCAAGGACGTGCTGCTGCTCGACGTGACCCCGCTGTCGCTCGGCATCGAGACGCTGGGTGGCGTGTTCACCCGCATGATCGATCGGAACACGACGATCCCGACCAAGAAGTCGCAGACCTATTCGACCGCGGACGACAACCAGCAGGCTGTCACCATCCGCGTGTTCCAGGGCGAGCGCGAAATGGCGGCCGACAACAAGATGCTCGGCCAGTTCGATCTGGTCGGCATCCCGTCGGCACCGCGCGGCGTGCCGCAGATCGAAGTCACCTTCGACATCGACGCCAACGGTCTCGTCAACGTGTCGGCTAAGGACAAGGGCACCGGCAAGGAGCAGCAGATCCGCATCCAGGCCTCGGGTGGCCTGTCGGATCGCGACATCGAGCAGATGGTCCGCGATGCCGAGCAGTTCGCTGAAGACGACAAGGCGCGCCGTGCAGCGGCCGAGGCGAAGAACAACGCCGAATCGCTGATCCACACGACCGAGCGCCAGCTTGCCGACAATGCCGACAAGGTCGATGCCGCGCTGAAGGGCGAGATCGAAGCGGCGATCGCCGAGACCAAGACCGCGGTCGAAGGTGGCGATCCCGAAGCGATGAAGACCAAGTCGGAGGCGCTCGCGCAGGTCGCGATGAAGCTCGGCCAGGCGATCTACGAGAAGCAGGCGCAGGCCGATGCCCAAGGTTCTTCGGGGCCCGCCGCCGAGGCCGAAGCCCCCAAGGAAGACGTGGTCGACGCGGAATTCTCCGAGGTCGACGACCACAAAGCGTAAACTGGAATGAGCCCAGCCCGTCATTCCCGCGCACGCGGGAATCCCGCTTCTTCTCCCGGCCTTTGCGGTTCGGCGGAGAGGCGGGACCCCCGCTTTGGCGGGGGTGACGGCGGAGAGGCGGGGGCTGAAACGTGACCACCGACATCGATTTCTACGAACTGCTGGAATGCGAGCGCACCGCCGACGATGGCACGCTCAAATCCTCGTATCGCCGCCTGGCGATGCGCTATCACCCCGACAAGAATCCGGGCTGCGGCGACTCCGAAGAACGTTTCAAGGCGATCAGCGAGGCGTATGATTGCCTCAAGGACCAGCAGAAGCGCGCGGCGTACGATCGCTACGGCCACGCTGCGTTCAAGCAGCAGGGCGGCGGCGGTGGCGGCGCACAGGATTTCAGCGGCTTCTCCGATATTTTCGAGAACATCTTCGGCGAATTCATGGGCGGCCAGCGCGGCGGATCGCGCGGACCGCAGCGCGGCGCGGATTTGCGCTACGACATGGAGATCACGCTCGAGGAAGCCTTTCACGGCAAGGCGAGCGACATCACGATCGACGTGTCGGGCGTGTGCGACGTGTGCGACGGTTCGGGCGCGACCAAGGGCACCGCCGCCAAGACCTGCCAGATGTGCAAGGGCCACGGCAAGGTCCGGGCGCAGCAGGGCTTCTTCGTCGTCGAGCGGACGTGCCCGACGTGCCACGGCGCCGGCCAGACGATCGCCGATCCGTGCGGCAATTGCCACGGCGAAGGCCGCGTCGAGAAGACCAAGACGCGCACCGTCAACATCCCGCCCGGCGTCGACGAGGGCACGCGCGTTCGCTTGACCGGCGAGGGCGAGGCGGGCTTGCGCGGGGCTCCCGCGGGGGATCTCTACATCTTCCTCCACGTCGCGCGGCATCCGCTGTTCGAGCGTGAAGGCACGACGCTGTTCGCGCGCACGCCGATCAGCTTTACGTCGGCGGCGCTTGGCGGCGAGGTGCATATCGCCGGGCCCGACGGCGTCGATCACCAGATCAAGATACCGGCGGGTACGCAGAGCGGTCGTGAGCTGCGTCAGCGCGGCGCGGGCATGCCCGTGCTGCAAGGGCGTGGCCGCGGCGATCTCGTCATCCAGATCGAGGTCGAGACGCCGACGCATCTCACCTCGCGCCAGCGCGAGCTGCTCGAGGAATTCCGCGCGACCGAAACGGGCAAGGAATGCCCGCAGACCAGCGGCTTCTTCAAGAAGATGAAGAGCGCCTGGGGCTGAGCAGTTTCCAGCCCCTCCCCGTCAGGGGAGGGGCTGCCATGCTGGGTGCGCTGCCCCGAATTTTCTTGAAACCTGCTCTCGACCCCACGGCCCTGGCCGCCCCGTCAAAAGAAGGGGCGGGTGGGCCGATGGGTCAGAGGATGAGAACCTCGACCACCAGCGCGACGCCTGCAACAGCGAACAGGCCGCCGGCAAGGCTTTGAAGAATGCGCATGGTAGGTGTCTCCGATACCGGGTTCGTCCCGGCGAGGAGGCATGTGGAGATTGTTGCTTATTCGCGCAATTTTATTACGAGCATTCGCAGGTGCAGCATTTGCACGTTTAACTGTGCAAAATCATCGATGAAGGGTTTCAGGCGGACGCGGAGCGCTCCGTCTCAGGCGGTTTCGAAAGCGCGCTGTCCTACAAGGGCCGATTCGGGTATACCGATCCGGCTCTTTGAAATCGTCGGGTTTACGCGTCGTATCGGTGCAGAAACCGAAACGATCGCCCCCGAACATCGCGCGTCCGGGGGTCAATCGAGTCAAGCTACCTGCGAGTCCGTCGCAATCAGGCCTGTCCGAACACGCGTGCGAAGATCGTGTCGACGTGCTTCAGATGATAGCCGAGGTCGAACTTGTCCTCGATCTCCGCGACCGACAGCGCCGCGGTGACCTCGGGATCGGCCTTGAGCAACTCCATCAGCGACAGCGCGCCGTCCGAATCCCACACCTTCATCGCGTTGCGCTGGACGAGCCGATACGAATCCTCGCGGCTGACGCCCGCTTGGGTGAGCGCGAGCAGCACGCGCTGCGAATGGACGAGGCCGCCCATCTTGTTGAGGTTCTTCTCCATCCGCGCGGGATAGACGACGAGCTTGTCCATCACGCCGGTCAGCCGCTGCAGCGCGAAGTCGAGCGTGATCGTCGCGTCGGGGCCAATGTACCGCTCGACCGACGAGTGCGAGATGTCGCGCTCATGCCACAGCGCAACGTTCTCGAGCGCGGGGGTGACATAGCCGCGCACCATGCGGGCGAGGCCGGTGAGGTTCTCGGTCAGCACCGGATTGCGCTTGTGCGGCATCGCCGACGAACCCTTCTGGCCGGGCGAGAAGAACTCCTCTGCCTCGAGCACTTCGGTGCGCTGGAGATGGCGCACCTCGGTCGCGAGCCGCTCGATCGACGAGGCGATCACGCCGAGCGTGGCGAAGAACATCGCGTGCCGGTCGCGCGGGATGACTTGGGTCGAGACGGGCTCGACGCTGAGGCCGAGCTTCTCGGCGACGTGTGCTTCGACCACCGGATCGATATTGGCGAAGGTGCCGACCGCGCCCGAGATCGCACAGGTCGCGACATCCTCGCGCGCCGCGACGAGGCGCGCGCGGTTGCGGGCGAATTCGGCATGCGCCTGTGCCATCTTGAGCCCGAAGGTGACGGGTTCGGCATGGATGCCGTGGCTGCGCCCGATCGTCGGGGTCATCTTGTGCTCGCGCGCGCGGCGCTCGAGCACGACGAGCAGCGCGTCGATGTCGGCGATCAGCAAGTCGCTCGCCTGCGCCAGCTGGACCGCGAGCGCGGTGTCGAGCACGTCCGAGCTCGTCATCCCCTGGTGCATGAAGCGCGCCTGGTCGCCGACATTGTCCGCGACCCAAGTGAGGAAGGCGATCACGTCATGCTTGGTCACCGCCTCGATCGCGTCGATCGCGGCGACGTCGATCACCGGGTTGGTGTTCCACCACGCCCACAGCGCGGCAGCGGCTTCCTTCGGCACCACGCCGAGCTCGGCGAGCGCGTCGGTCGCATGCGCTTCGATCTCGAACCAAATGCGGAAGCGATTCTCCGGGGTCCAGATCGCGGTCATGTCGGGGCGGGAATAGCGGGGGACCATGGGAATTCCTCGATGAGCTTGAGATCGGGCGGGCACGGAATCGCCGCGATCGACGATGAGGCGCGCGTTAGCAGGGACCAGCCGCCCCTTCAAATGCGCGCGCGTGGAGCGTCGCGTGGTCCGGTGCGTTGGGGAACCGACGCGATCGATTCGCACAGGAGATACCGATGGTGAGATTTACCCTGCTCGCGAGCGCCATCGCGCTTGCCAGCCCCGCTCTCGCGCAGGACGCGCCGCCAGCGACATCGCCCGCACCGCAATCCGCGCCGACCACGGTCGATCAAGCCGGGCCCCCGCAGAGCAGCGCGGCGCGCGACGCGGCGATCCCGGCATCGATCGTCGCCCCCGAAGCCGAGGCTGCCGCCAAGCCCGCAGCGGCGGGCACGCCGGCGGCCGACATCATCAACGCCGAGTTTGGCAGCTACGACAAGGACGGCGACGGCGTCCTCAATGCAGCCGAGTTCGGCGCGTGGATGGTCGCGCTCAAGAAAGTGAGCGACCCGACGACCGATTCGGCTTCGCCGGCAATGAACACCTATCTCGCCCAGGCCCTTGTGCAGGCCGATGCCGACAAGAGTAAGACGGTCTCGAAGGCCGAATTGACGGCATTCCTCTCGCAGCAAGGGTGACGCTCAGAGCAGCCCCATCGCGCGCAAGCTCGAATGCCCGTTCGCGCCAATGATGATGTGGTCGTGGAGCGTTATGTTGAGCCGCCGCCCCGCCTCGGCGACTTTCCGGGTGACGTCGATGTCGGCGCGGCTCGGGCTCGGGTCGCCGCTCGGGTGGTTGTGCACCAGGATGATCGCCGATGAGCCGAGATCGATCGCGCGCCGGATCACCTCGCGGACATAGACCGCGGCTTCGTCGATCGACCCGTCGCTCATCACTTCGTCGCGGATCAGCATGTTGCGCGTGTTGAGATGGAGCACGCGCACGCGCTCGGTGCCGCGATGCGCCATGTCGGCGTGGAGATAATCGATCAGCGCCTGCCAGCTCGCCAGCACCGGCTGCGCCTTGGCCTCGACCTGCAACAAGCGCAGTGCCGCGGCTTGAACGATCTTGACGGCGGCGGCGGTTGTCTCGCCCATTCCGGGGACTCGCATCAGCGCGGCGGCATCGGCGCTGAACACGCCGCCGAATCCCCCGAACTCGGCGATCAGCGCCTTCGCCAGCGGTTTGGTATCGCGCCGCGGGACCGCCAGTGCGAGTAAATATTCGACCAGTTCGTAATCGAGCAGCCCGTCGCCGCCTTGCTCGATCAGCCGCTGTCGCAGCCGCGCGCGGTGTCCGGCGTGGTCGGGGAGGGGCGCGTTCATCGTACCATTGGATAATCCTCGCGCGCCACCCGCGCAACGCCGCAGCAGGACCGGGGTGGCCACAAGAGTTGACACTCTCAAGACAGCTTCCTAAACGGCGCGGGAAGCGGGGGCGTCGGTCTCCAACTCTCCGCATATCATCGTCGCGGTGCTGCACGCACGGCGGCGTTTTTCTATCAGGATACACGCCGCTTGGCCGAGAACCGCCCTAACGACGATCTGGACGCCCGCATTGCTTCGGCAAAGGCGGCTGGTCAGGCGCGTGGGTCGGGGCCCTTGCCGCAGGCGAAGGGCTATGGCCAGGGATCGAAGGTCCTGGCGCTATTGCTCGGCGCCTTGTTCGGCGGCGGGATCATGGGCTGGGCGCTTGATCAGTGGCTCGGCACGTCGCCTTGGGCGCTGTTGATCGTGCTTACACTTGCGATCATCGGGGCGTTCCTCAACATCATGAAGATTTCGAAGGAGCGCGCAGAGTGAGCGCCGGCAAAATCGATCCGATGGAACAGTTCATGGTGGAGCCCGTCCTGGGCCGCCATCTGAACCTGTTCGGCTATGACGTATCCTTCACCAACTCGGCGCTGTTCATGGTCGTCGTGTTCGTGCTGCTCGCGCTCTTCATTTCGGGCGGCCTCAAGCGCCAGCTCGTGCCCGGTCGCTGGCAGGTTGCCGCTGAGGACGCGGTAAGCTTCATCGACAATATGGTGTCGGTGAACATCGGCAGCGGCGGCAAGAAGTTCGCGCCGTACATCTTCTCGCTCTTCTACTTCATCCTGTTCGCCAACCTGATCGGCGTGATGCCGCTGGCGATCCTGCCGGGGCTCCACACCTTCGCGGTGACGAGCCACATCACGGTGACGGCGATCCTCGCTTTCCTGTCGTTTGCGATCGTGCTCGCGGTCGGCTTCTGGAAGCATGGCCTCAAGTTCTTCACGCTGTTCGTGCCGCACGGTGCGCCAGCGTGGCTGATGCCGGTGATCATCCCGGTCGAGTTCGTCTCGTTCATGGTGCGTCCTTTCTCGCTGGCACTGCGACTTTTCGTCGCGATGACCGCGGGGCACATCCTGCTCGAAGTGTTCGGCAGCTTCGTTGTCCAGGGCTTCACCGCCGGCGGCGGTCTCGGCTCAGTGGTTGGCGTGCTCAGCTTCATCATGATCGTCGGCGTCAGCGCGCTCGAGCTGCTGGTGTGCGCGATCCAGGCCTATGTGTTTGCCCTGCTAACGTCGCTGTACCTGCACGACGCAGTGCATCTGCACTAGAATTTCCATAACCCAATCTACGTATTCCTAGGGAGCTTATCATGACTGATCTTGGTGCAATGTACATCGGTGCCGGCCTGGCAGCGATCGGTGTTGGTCTTGCCGCACTCGGCGTGGGCAACGTGTTCGGCTCGTTCCTCGAAGGCGCACTCCGTAACCCGGGCGCAGCAGACGGCCAGCAGGGCCGCCTGTTCATCGGCTTCGCAGCATCGGAGCTGCTCGGCCTGATCGCGTTCGTCGTCGCGATCCTCATCCTCTTCGTCGTCAAGTAAGAAGAGAAACCAGCCAATGCCGCAGCTATCCCAAATCGGCGAGATCTACGCGTCGCAGCTGTTCTGGCTCGCGATCGTCTTCGCGCTGATCTATTTCGGGATCGGCAAGGCGATGGTCCCCAAGATCGAGGCGACGATCGACGATCGTAACGGCCGGATCGCGGGTGACCTCGCCGCGGCGGAGGCGGCGCGGGCGACCGCGCTGGCGTCCGAGCGCGATTATCAGGCGGGGCTCGAAGCAGCCCGGTCGCAAGCGATGATCGCGGTCGGCGAAGCCAAGGCGCGGGCGACCGCCAGCACCGAGGCCAAACTTAAGACGAGCGACGAAGGTCTGGCCGCGCAATTGCACGCGGCCACCGGACGGATCGAATCCTCCAAGACCGAGGCGCTCGCCGAAATCGAGACCGCGACGACCGACGCGGTCGAGAAGATCGTTGCCAAGCTTTCGGGCGTGGCGGTCGATCGTGCGACGATCGAAACGCAAGTGAAGGCGGAATTGGCGCATGGCTGAGTCCTCGACAGTCAAGACCGTGGCGCAGACCGGCGTCGCCGAACTGCACCACGAACCGTCGGTCTTCGGGATCACCGCTCCGGGCTTCGTCGCTTTGTCGATGTTGGTCGTGATCGGCCTGATGATTTGGAAGAAGGTCCCGAAGATGATCGCGGGCGCGCTCGATTCGCGCATCGCGACGATCCGGACCCAGCTCGACGAAGCCTCACAGCTGCGTGCCGAAGCCGAGGCGCAGCTTGCCGAAGCCAAGGCCCGCAATGCGGCAAGCGCCGGCGATGCTGCCGCGATCGTGGCGCATGCGCAGGCCGAAGCAGCAGCGATGCTTGCCAAGGCCGAGGCCGATCTTGCCGATTTGGTCGCGCGTCGTCAGACGATGGCTGAAGACAAGATCGCCGCCGCTGAACGTGGCGCCATCGCGGAAGTCAGGGCGCTTGCGGCTGAAGCTGCGACTCGCGCCGCGGCGACCATCCTGGCCGAGCGTCACGGCGTCGATGCCGACAAGGCGCTGGTCGATCGTACGATCGCTGGGCTTGGACGTCTGAACTAAAGGCGTCCGGCGCTCACATGCGGGGCAATTCCGCAGCGTTTCACTTGATCCAGTCCATTTCGTTTCGCCACTGGCCGGGGTAAACCCTGGTCAGCGGCGATTCGCGCCGCTTTCGCTTTCGAAAGAGGCTCTCCCATGACGTCTGTCCTTCTGCCCGTGCTCGTCGCTTTGACCGCGGCGCCGCTCGCTGCCCAGACCGCACCTGCGCCCGCCGTAACCACAACCTCGACGACCACTACTGCCTCCACCGCCAAATTCACGCTCGAAACCCAGATCGAGACGATCGCTGCCGATCCCAAGGGCAAGGCGGTGCTCGACACCGACCTCCAGAACATCACCGCGCACCCGATGTACGACCAGTTCAAGTCGATGTCGCTCGCGCAGGTTCAGCCGATGTCGCAGGGCGCGTTGACCGACGCTGCGCTCGCCAAGGTCAAGATCGACCTCGAAGCGATCAAATAAGTGCGTGCGGTGGCGGTGCCGGTGCACCGCCACCATCGCATCAGATGATACGGCCATTCGCTCGGAGCAACGCCGGTACATCGGCCCAGTCGGGCGCCGCTTCGCTTTCATAGCCATGGACCGCACCCGTGCCGATGCTGCGCGACGCGCGCATGGCGTCCCGATGTGCACCGGCAGCCAGATAGGCACACATCGCCCTACGATCCTGCCAAAGCGACATCGTATGGTGCGTCCCGGCGATCGTCCGCGCCGCGACCGACAGATTGCCCGGCGCGCGCTGCGCCTGCTGCATCGAACGGATGGCGTGCCACCAGAAGCGCGGCACCTGGAACAGGCTTTTCGGCTTCAGGCCGGTGATCGAAACATACATCGCGGGTCTTCTCCATCGCGGGCGCGCGCGCGGTGTGCGCGTGGATGCGCATAACCGTGGCATCCGCCGCGCGGACTCCCTAGATCAATCGCATGTCCTCGCCCAATGCGCCTGATCGTTTCAACGAAGAGAAATCCACCTTTGCCGTCCGCGGCGCCGGCGAGACGCCCGATCTCGCAGCGGGCGTCGCCGCGATTCGCAACGTGCTCGCCACGCTCCCGATCCGTCCCGGCGTCTATCGCATGCAGGATGCGCGCGGCGACGTGCTGTATGTCGGCAAGGCCAAGGCGCTCAAGAACCGTGTGACCAACTATACGCAAGTCGATCGCCTGTCGAAGCGGCTGCAGCGGATGGTCGCGCAGACGCGTTCGATGACGATCGTCACGACCAACAACGAGGCAGAGGCGCTGCTGCTCGAGGCGCAGCTGATCAAGCGGTATCGTCCGCCGTACAACGTGCTGCTGCGCGACGACAAAAGCTTCCCGTTCATCCTGCTGCGCGCGGATCACGAATTCCCGCGGATCCAGAAGCATCGCGGTGCGCGGCGCGCGAAGGGCAATTATTACGGGCCGTTCGCCAGTGCAGGATCGGTCAACAATACGCTCAACGCGCTGCAAAAGCTGTTCCTGCTCCGCTCGTGCACCGACAGCTTCTTTCGGAACCGCGACCGGCCGTGCCTGCTCTACCAGATCAAGCGCTGCTCGGCGCCGTGTGTCGGGCGGATCGACGAGGCGGGCTATGCCGATCTTGTGAACGACGCGAAGGCGTTCCTCGGCGGCAAGTCGACCCAAGTGCAGGCCAAGCTCGGCGGGCAGATGGAAACCGCCGCTGCGGCAATGGATTTCGAGCTCGCCGCGATACTGCGCGATCGGCTCCGTGCACTGACCTTTATCCAGGGCAGCCAGGCGATCAACGCCGAGGGCCTTGGGGACGCCGACATCTTCGCGATGGCGAACAAGAACGGCGTGATCGGGATCCAGGCATTCTTCATCCGCGGCGGGCAGAATTGGGGGCACCGCAGCTTCTTCCCGCAGCACACCGCCGATGTGCCCGAGGACGAGATCCTCACCGGCTTCCTCGCGCAATTTTACGAGGAAGTGCCGCCGCCCAAGACGATCTTCCTTGATCGTGAACTCGAGGAAGGCGAATTGCTCGGCGAGGCGCTTGGGGCAGGGGTGGGCTTTAAGGTCTCACTATCGATGCCCCAGCGCGGCACGCGACGGCGGCTGCTCGATCAGGCCAAGCGCAATGCCGAGGAAGCGCTCGACCGCCGCCTCGCCGAGAGCACGACGCAGGCCAAGCTGCTGCGCGAGGTGGCCGAACTGTTCGATCTGGCCGAACCGCCAGACCGGATCGAAGTCTACGACAATAGCCACATCCAGGGGACCAACGCGGTCGGCGCGATGGTCGTCGCGGGGCCCGAGGGCTTCCGCAAGGGGCAGTATCGCAAGTTCAACATCAAGCACCCCGACACGATCCCCGGCGATGACTTCGGCATGATGCGCGAGGTGTTTCAACGCCGCTTCGCGCGCGCGCAAAGCGAAGATCCCGATCGCGATGCCGGCGATTGGCCCGATCTCGTATTGATCGATGGCGGGCGTGGCCAGCTCAACGCTGCCAAGGCGGTGCTCGAGGAAATGGGGATCGAGGACGTATGTCTGGTCGGCGTCGCCAAGGGGCCGCTGCACGGCCGCGACGGACGCGAGGTGTTCCACTTGCTCGACGGGCGCGAGTTCCAGTTGCCCGTCAACGCGCCGGTGCTGTTCTACCTCCAGCGCTTGCGCG
>NZ_JASJVC010000029.1:0-45031 GCF_035019905.1 Sphingomonas sp. 10B4
GCAGGTTTGGGCATCACGCCCATCTATCCCACTCGATTCCCTACGTGAATCCCCAACGTCAGTTTTGCAACAAAGCCAGTCACCGGCATCATGAAGACGCAGATCGACCACCTCCCGCTCGCCATGGGTGGGATGCGCCCGACGCAAGGGCGCACGCTCGCGGTCATGCAGGTATCGGCCGGGTCGCAGTCGTTCAACAGCGTCAACACGCTACGCCTCCTCGGGCGCTGGATGCGGATGTTCACGATCCCGAACCAGTCGAGCGTTGCAAAGGCGTATCAGGAGTTCGACGAATCCGGCCGCATGAAGCCGTCGGCTTACTATGATCGGATCGTCGACGTGATGGAGGAGCTGGTCCGCTTCACGATCGTGCTGCGCCCCCATACCGCACAGCTCGTCGACCGCTATTCCGAGCGAAAGGATGCTGGGCGGAGCTAGGCTCGATCGCGCCGACCGACGAGGCCGGCGGCTTGTCGCGCATCATCGATCTGCCGATCGCCCCTGCGCTCGGCCGCAAGCTGGTTCAGTGGGGGCGCTCCGACGGGACACCGCTGCGCCTGCCGAGCGCGGATATCCCCGCCCCCACGACCCTGCGCCTTGTCACACTGGGTTCAAGCCAACGCTCCGGCTAGCCGGGGTCCGCGGTCAATCCACTTAGATCGGAGGATCGCTGTCCAGGCACGCAAGACCCTAGGCGCCGGCTCGCGGCAGCATGAGCGCGTCGAGAAACGTCTGCCGCCACCAATTGATGTCCTGCGATTCAATCGAATCCATGCACGCGCGCCAACGACGGATGCGCTCCGCGCGATCCATTCGCATGGCCTTCAGGATCGCGTCGGACACTTCCTCGGCGCTATACGGGTTGACCAGGATCGCCTCGGTCAACTGGGCGGCTGCCCCGGCGAAGCGCGACAGGATCAGGACGCCGGGATCGTCGGGATCCTGCGCGGCGACATATTCCTTCGCCACCAGGTTCATCCCGTCGCGCAGCGGCGTGACCAGTCCGATCTTCGCCGCCCGATAGATGCCGGCCAACGTATCGCGCCCATAGCCCTGGTTGACGTAGCGGATCGGGACCCAATCGACATCGGCATAGGCACCGTTGATCCGCCCCGACAGGCCCTGCAGCGTGTCGCGAATCCGCTGATAGCTGCCAACCGCGCCACGCGACGGCGGCGCGATCTGCAGGAGAAACACTTCCTTGCGCTCTTCGGGATGCTCGACCAGGAACCGTTCGTAGCCGAGGAAGCGCTCCTCCAGCCCCTTCGAATAATCGAGCCGGTCGACCCCGACGATCATGTCGCGGCCATCGGCGCTGTCGCGCATCTTCCGGTACGCCAGCCGCGCCGGCACGCCCGCTGCGAGCTCGACGAATTCGGGCGTGTCGATCCCGATCGGGCACACCAGGGCACGCACGCTGCGGTCGCCGAGCGTCACGATCCCGTCCGCACCGATCGTTCCGCCGAGCTCGAGACGGACGAAATCGAGAAACGACTCGAGCCATTCGGCGGTGTGGAAGCCGATCACGTCATAGGCGAACATCCGCCGCACCAATTCCGCCGCTTCGGGCAGGATCGACAGCAGCCGACGCGGCGGCCAGGGAATGTGCAGGAAGAAACCGAGCCGATTGCCGCAGCCGCGCTGGCGCAGTTCGTCGCCGAGCGGGAACAAATGGTAATCCTGGATCCACACGACGTCGTCGGCCTCGAGCAGCGGCGCGACCATGTCGGCGAAGCGCGCGTTGACCCGCTGGTAACCGCCCGCGAAATCGCGCTCATATTCGGCCAGATCGACGCGGTAGTGGAATAGCGGCCACAGCGTCCGGTTGGCGTAGCCGTTATAATATTCGTCGATGTCCTGGTCCTCCAGGTCCATCGTGGCGGTCGTGACACCCTGATTGACCTGATAGTCGATCTCGCCAGTGAACGTATCGATCCGTTCACCCGACCAGCCGAACCACAGGCCGTCATGCTCGCGCAGCGCCGATGCGAGCGCGACCGCCAGCCCACCCTGCGCGCCGGACTGTGATCCCTTGGGGGCCGACACGCGGTTCGAGATGACGATCAGCCGGCTCATCGGATCGCGCTCCACGGCTTGCTGAGCAGGACGGCGCAATTGATCATGCCGACCAGCGAATAGGTTTGCGGGTAATTGCCCCACAATTCGCCAGTCTCGGGCTCGATATCCTCGGAGAGCAGGCCGGCGGCGGTGCGTCTGGCCAGCATCTCCTCGAACAGCGAGCGCGCGTCGGCACTGCGCCCGGTGAAGTGCAGCGCCTCGATCAGCCAGAAGGTGCAGACGTTGAACGCGGTCTCGGGCAGGCCGAAATCGTCCTCGATCGCGTAGCGCAGCATGAACGACCCACGGCGCAGCCCCGCTTCGACCGCCGTCAGCGTATCGAGGAAGCGGGGGTCATCGGGCGACAGGAAACGCAGGTCGAGCAATTGCAGCACGCTCGCGTCGAGATCGTCGCCCGCGAAGGTCGCCGACATGCGCTTGGTCTCGGGCCGCCACGCGGCGGTCTCGATCCGCGCACGGATCGTGTCGGCGCGCTCCTGCCAGAAGGTCGCGCGATCGGTCAGGCCGAGCGCCAGCGCGGCATTGGCGAGCCGGTCGCACGCCGCCCAGCACATCGCCGACGAATAGGTGTGGACGCTCTTGCGCGTGCGCAGCTCCCACAGACCAGCATCGGGCGCGTCGTAATTGAGCCAGGCGCGCTCGCCCACGCGCTCGAGCGATTCGAAATCCTCGAGGCCCGCCATGCGGAACAAGCGCGTGTCGAAGAAGGCGTGCACCGCGCACAACACGATCTGGCCGTAAGCATCGTGCTGGATCTGCTCATAGGCCTGGTTGCCGACGCGAACCGGCCCCATGCCGCGATACCCCGCGAGCGCCGGTTCGATCCGCTCCTCGAGCCGCGCCTCGCCCAGCACGCCGTACAGCGGCTGGATGTGGCCGCCGGCGGCATCATCGACGATGTTACGCAGGTAGCCGAGATAGCTTTCGAGCACGTCGAGCGCACCGAGGCGGTTGAGCGCCTGCACGGTATAATAGGCGTCGCGCACCCAGCAGTAGCGGTAATCCCAGTTGCGCTGCGATCCGGCATGTTCGGGGATCGAGGTCGTCATCGCCGCGATGATCGCGCCGGTTTCCTCATGCTGACACAGTTTGAGCGTGATCGCCGAGCGGATCACGACATCCTGCCATTCGAGCGGAATGGCGAGGCCGCGCACCCATTCCTGCCAGTAGCGCGTGGTGTCGGCGAGCATCGTGTCGAGCGTCGCGGCGAGATCGCCCGCAAACCCCTCGTCGGGCCCGAGGAAGAAATGCAGCGGCCGCTCGACGCGGAACGCGCGCTCTTCCTCGACCATCCCGACCGGCGCGGTCGTCGTCAGACGCAGCGCCATGCCCGGCATCAGGAAGCGGATGTGGTTCGATCCGCCGGTCTGCTCGCCGCAGGACCCGCCCCAGCCGCAGGTCGGGCGCAACCGCACGCGGATGCGCGGGCTGCCGGTCACCGGCCGCACGATCCGCGCATAGGACACCGGGCGATAGCTGCGCCCCTGCCGCTCGAAACGCGGACAGAAATCGATCACGTCGATCGCGTTGCCCGTCGCGTCGGTATGGCGGCTCACCAGGATCGGCGTGTTGCGAACATAGTGCTGCTCGACCTTCACGCTGTCTTCGATCTCGATTGCCCAGAAGCCGGCTTGCGGCGTTTCGCCGCCAAGCAGCGACGAGAACACCGGGTCGCCGTCGATCCGCGGCACGCATCCCCACACGAACTGGCCCGCCCGATCGACGAGCGCGCTGACCTGGCAATTGCCGATCGGCCACAGATCGACCGAGCTCATGCCGCCTGCTCGCACGCGGTTTCGAGCCAGGCGAGCGTGTCGGCGACATCGTGCAGACCGTAAAGTGCGCTGCTTGGGCGCGGATCGCCCACGAGGATGCCCGCACCCCCGAGCGCGGCGGCAGCGGCCATAGCCGGTTCGTCGGTATCGTCGTCGCCGAGGAAGACTGGGCGATGCCCCGCCATCGGCGCCCGCTGCATCAACTGGCGTAGCGCGCTTCCCTTGTCGGCCCCACCGACGCGCAGTTCGACCATCATCTTGCCGGTCTGCAAGTGCAGCCCCGTCTCGTCCGCAAGCGTCCCGGCGAGCGCGTGTGCCGCGGCTTCCATATGGGGGGCGCCGCGATAGTGCAGCGCCTCGCCCAGCGTCTTCGTCTCGACCAACAGGCCCGGCGTTGCGTGTGCGAATTCTGTCATGATGGCATGAATACGATCGAGAGCAACCGGTCGTTCCGGTAAGGATACCGTTCCGTCGCGCCAGCGCACCTCCGTGCCGTGGCTCCCCGCGATCGTGAGCGGCAGGCTGCCGAAGAGCGCGGCGATGCCATCGACCGAGCGCCCGCTGATCAAGGCGACGCGGCCATCGAGCCGTTCCGTCAACCGCGCGATCAACGCCGCAAGCCGCGCATCGACCGCGACCAGATCGGGGCGCGCGGCAAGCGCGACGAGCGTTCCGTCGAAATCGAGGAACAGCGAAGCGTTCCGCAACAGGGCAGCGGGCGGTCGTGGCAAAGGCTTTGTCATCGCGCCTGCGTTAGATCACAAATCCCGCGCTCGCGCCCCTTATGTGAGGGGCGCCTGCACATCCCGATATGATCGGGTTCGATCGAAGACATCCAGTCAACCGCGTCGGGATGGCCCGCCGGGCAATCTTTCAGACGGGCCACCGATGGTTCGGGCCATGGCCCATATTGAGCTAAGGTCGACCGAAATCTGCTCGGACAGCATCCGACACCACGCAGGACAAGCTGGCAAAAATCTGCCGTCTTGTCGATGGTTGTCGGATGTCCTGCGAAGAACGAATGGTGCCCGGAAGAGGACTCGAACCTCCACGCCCTTGCGAGCGCCAGCACCTGAAGCTGGTGCGTCTACCAATTCCGCCATCCGGGCACTGGGTAGGTCGCGGGCCTTAGGGGAGGCGAGTCGGCCTTGTCAACACACTGCGTGCTGGGGCAAGGGCTGACCATCCCAAGCGAATGGCAGGCACAAGGCGCACGCGATGAAGAATACACTGGTTACGCTGATCGGCGGCGGAGGGTTTCTCGGCCGCTATGTCGCACAGGCGCTGCTCGCAAGCGGTGCGCGCGTGCGAATCGCGCAGCGCGATCCGCGGCAGGCGTTTTTTCTCAAGCCACTAGGTGGCTTGGGTCAGACGCAATTCGCCGTTGCCGACATTTCCAAGCCCGATTCGATCCGCCGCGCGGTCGCGGGCTCCGACGCGGTGGTCAATCTCGTCGGCATCCTGAGCGGGGACTTCCAGAAGATCCAAGTCGAGGGTGCGCGGATCGTCGCCGAGGCCGCTGCCGCTGCGGGGGTCGCATCGCTCGTCCATGTCTCGGCGATCGGGGCCGATCCGCACTCCGACTCGGCCTATGGCCGCTCGAAGGGCGAAGGCGAGGCTGCGGTCCACGCCGCCTTCCCGACCGCCACGATCCTGCGCCCGTCGATCGTGTTCGGGCGCGAGGACCAGTTCATCAACCGCTTCGCCGCGATGGTCGCAACGGCGGCGTCGATGCCGCTCGTCCATGTCGTGCCCGTGCTGCGCGCCGGCACCAAGTTCCAGCCGGTCTATGTCGGTGACGTCGCCGACGCCGTGATCGCGGCGCTGAGCCATCCCGAGCTCGCCGCCGGCAAGACGCTCGAGCTCGGCGGGCCCGACGTGCTGTCGATGGGGGCGCTGGTGCGCTGGATCGCCAAGGCGACCAACCGCACGCCGAAAATCGTCGAACTGCCCGATGCGATCGGCGCGGCGATCGCTGCGGTCGGCTTCCTCCCGGGTGCGCCGATCACACAGGATCAGTGGAAGATGTTGGCAAACGACAATGTGGTTTCGGCGACCAACGGACTAGAGCTGCTCGGCATCACGCCGACGCCGCTCGACGCGGTCGCGCCGGGCTGGCTGGTGCGCTACCGCAAGGGCGGACGCTTCGCGGTGCCGGCGGCGGCATAAGCGCCGTCTATTAGGGGGAATTTCGTGGGCGACATCATCAGCATCATCCTGCTCGGCATCGTCGAGGGGGTGACCGAATTCCTGCCGGTGTCGTCGACCGGCCACCTGATCCTCGCGACCAAGCTGCTCGGCTATGATGCGGCGCGCTGGCAAGTGTTCAACATCGTCATCCAGCTGGGCGCGATCCTCGCGATCGTCGTGCTGTACTGGCGGACCTTCCTCGCGGTCGCGATGGGTCTGGCGCGGCGCGATCCGGTGTCGCTGCGCTTCGTGCGCAACATCCTCGTCGCCTTCATTCCCGCCGCGATCCTCGGGCTTGCGATCCACAAGCAGATCGAAGCGCTGCTCGGCAATGCGGTGGTCGTGTCGATCGCGCTCGTCGTCGGCGGAATCGCGATCATCGCGGTCGAGCGGCTCGCCCCCAAGAGCGACATCGTCGGCGTCGCGGACATTCCGCTCGGCAAGGTCGTCGGGATCGGCTGCCTGCAATGCCTGGCGATGGTGCCGGGCGTCAGCCGTTCGGGCGCGACGATTCTCGGTGCGCTCGCGCTCGGGGTCGAGCGGCGCACCGCTGCCGAGTTCAGCTTCTTCCTCGCAATCCCGACGATGCTCGGCGCGACCACGCTCGAACTCGTCAAGAACCGGCACGAATTGCTGAGCGGGCAAGGCGTCGGGCTTGGCGCGATCGGCCTCGGCTTCGTCGTCGCGTTCATCGTCGCGCTGCTGGTCGTGAAGTGGTTTGTCGGTGTCGTGACACGCTATGGCTTCGTGCCGTTTGCTTGGTACCGCATTATTGCCGGAACCGCGGCTTTCGTGTGGCTTATGACTATTTAGTCCGTTTCGGCCATATTTAGGCTGCGAACGACGCTGAAACTCGTTGCATTCCCGGCGTCACGATTTAAATAGGTCAGCACTGCTGCCATAAATCACGTTTTCGTAATGACAGCGTGACGATCGCTCGGTATTTGCGCATCCGAAAGGTGCGCACATGGCTGACACGTCCCTGTTGAAATTCGTCGATCGCGAGCAGGTTTATCCCGCAAAGCGCGAGCCCGAGCTCCGCGCCGAAGACTTTCGCGAGATTGCCGAGCGCTATCCGGTTCCCGATGCGGAAGCCCAGGCCGGGCGCTGTTCGCAATGCGGCGTGCCCTATTGTTCGGTCCACTGCCCGCTCCACAACCACATCCCCGACTGGCTGCGGCTGACCGCAGAGGGCCGGTTGCGCGAGGCGTACGAGCTCAGCAACGCGACCTCGACCATGCCCGAGATCTGCGGGCGGATCTGCCCGCAGGACCGTTTGTGCGAAGGCAATTGCGTGATCGAATTCTCGGGCCACGGCGCGGTGACGATCGGCGCGGTCGAGAAGTTCATCACCGACACCGCATGGGAAGAAGGCTGGGTCGAGCCGCTCGTCCCCGGCCGCGCGCGCGGGCAATCGGTCGGCGTGATCGGCGCGGGCCCGGCAGGCCTTAGCGCCGCCGAATATCTGCGCGGCAACGGCTATGACGTCCATGTCTATGACCGCTACGATCGCGCGGGCGGGCTGCTGACCTACGGCATCCCGGGCTTCAAGCTCGAAAAGCCCATCGTGACGCGCCGCGTCGAGCGGCTGAAGGCGGGCGGCATCGTCTTCCACGAGAATTTCGAAGTCGGTCGCGACGCCAGCATGGACGAGCTGCGCCAACGCCACGACGCGATCCTGATCGCCACCGGCGTGTACCGCGCCCGCGCGATCAAGGCGCCGGGCGTCGACGCAAACGGCGTGGTCGATGCGCTCGCCTTCCTTACCGCATCGAACCGCAAGGGCTTTGGCGATGCCGTGCCGAGCTTCGACGATGGTAGCCTGAACGCCGCGGGCAAGCATGTCGTCGTGATCGGCGGCGGCGACACCGCGATGGACTGCGTCCGCACCGCGATCCGCCAGGATGCGGCGTCGGTGAAGTGCCTCTATCGCCGCGACCGCGCCAACATGCCGGGCTCGCAGCGCGAAGTCGCCAATGCCGAGGAAGAAGGCGTCGAGTTCGTCTGGCTGTCCGCGCCCGAGAGCTTTGCCGGCGAAGGCGCGGTCTCGACCGTCAAGGCGAGCGCGATGCGGCTCGGCGCACCCGACGCCTCGGGCCGCCGCGCGCCCGAGATCGATCCCGAAGGCGGGTTCGAGCTCAACGCCGACCTGGTGATCAAGGCGCTCGGCTTCGATGCCGAGGATCTGCCGACGCTGTTCGGCGCGCCCGAATTGAACGTCACGCGCTGGGGCACGGTGCTGGTCGACAACAAGACGCTGATGACCTCGCTCGACGGCGTGTTCGCGGCGGGCGACATCGTGCGCGGCGCGAGCCTCGTCGTCTGGGCGATCCGCGATGGGCGCGACGTCGCGGCGAACATGCACCGCTATCTCAAGACCAAGGCCGCGGCCGATATGGCGGCGAGCAAGCAAGCGGCATGATGCGGCGTCGGACCCGCCTGTGGCTCGGCCGGAGTGCCACGCTCGGCGTCGCGCTGCTTGCTGGCGCGACGGCGCATGCCGAGACGCGGCGCCCTGCTTTGCCCGCGCCCGCCGCCAATGCCGATGCCGCCGCCGACTATGACGAACGCCGCGCCGCCGCCGGTCGGCTGCTCGTCGTCAGCCGCTTCCGTGCGCGGCAAGCGGTGCTGATCAAGGACGCGATCCGCGCTGCCGAGTCCGAACTGACCGAGAATTGCCTCGATCGCGCGGCGACAGGGCGCGACATGAAGCCGTGCCAGGCGTTTGTCAGCCCGAGCGCGGGGACGCGGGCGCGGCTTGCCGCGAGCGAATCCGCGATCCTCGACGATCTGATGGCGGCGAGCCAGACGATCTACGCGCGGCGCTTCACCGCTGCAGAGCTCGACGAAATCGCGCGCTTCTTCCGCACGACGGTCGGGCAGCGTTACGCGCTCACCTCACCGCAGCTCCTCAACGAAATCCAATCCCGCAAGCGCGAGATCGTGCGCCGCTATCTGAGCGCCGCCACAGCCGCCGACACCAAGGGGTCCCAACGATGACCGACCAGCACGCCTATCTCGCCGAGCACGGCATGTACCGCCCCGAATTCGAAGGCGATGCCTGCGGCGTCGGCCTCGTCGCCGCGACCGACGGCACGCCATCGCGCCGCGTCGTCCAGTCGGCGATCGATGCGTTGAAGGCGGTGTGGCACCGCGGCGCGGTCGATGCCGATGGCAAGACCGGCGACGGCGCCGGGCTGCACATCGACTTGCCGCTCAAATTCTTCGACGATGCGATCGCTGCGTCGGGCCACCGTCCGCTCCCCAACCGACTCGCGGTCGGGATGATCTTCCTGCCGCGCACCGATCTCGGCGCGCAGGAAGCGTGCCGCACGATCGTCGAGAGCATCATCATCGACGAGGGCTACACCATCTATGGCTGGCGCCAGGTGCCGGTCGACGTGTCGGTGATCGGCCAGAAGGGCTTGGCCACGCGCCCCGAGATCGAGCAGATCATGATCGCCGGGCCGCTGCCCGAGGAGGCGAGCTACGCCGAGTTCGAGAAGAACCTCTATCTCGTCCGCCGCCGGATCGAGAAGCGCGTGATCGAAGCGCAGATCCAGGGCTTCTACATCTGCAGCCTGTCGTGCCGCTCGATCATCTACAAGGGGCTGTTCCTCGCCGAATCGCTGTCGATCTTCTATCCGGATTTGCGCGACACGCGCTTCGAGAGCCGCGTCGCGATCTTCCATCAGCGCTATTCGACCAATACCTTCCCGCAATGGTGGCTGGCGCAACCGTTCCGCACGCTCGCGCACAATGGCGAGATCAACACGATCCGCGGCAACAAGAACTGGATGCTTAGCCACGAGATCCGCATGGCGAGCCTCGCCTTCGGTGAGCATTCGGAGGACATCAAGCCGGTGATCCCGGCGGGCGCATCGGACACGGCGGCGCTCGACGCGGTGTTCGAAGCGATCTGCCGCTCGGGCCGCGACGCGCCGACCGCCAAGCTCATGCTCGTCCCCGAGGCAATGGCCGATTCGATCGACATGCCCGCCGATCATCTCGCGATGTACCAGTATCTCGCCTCCGTCATGGAACCGTGGGACGGCCCCGCCGCGCTCGCGATGACCGATGGCCGCTGGGCGGTTGCCGGCATGGACCGCAACGCGCTGCGTCCGCTCCGCTATGTTCGCACGATCGACGGCCTGCTGATCGTCGGGTCGGAGAGCGGGATGGTCGTCGTGCCTGAATCGACCGTGATCGAGAAGGGCCGGCTGGGGCCGGGCCAGATGATCGCGATCGACCTCGACGAAGGCGTCCTGCTGCACGACCGCGCGGTGAAGGACCGGATCTCGGGCGAGCATGATTATGCCGCGATGATCGGCGAGTTCACCAGCATCGAAGACCTGCCGCTGCCCGGCGGCGATCCAGTCACGCGCTTCGACCGCGCCGATCTGACGCGCCGCCAGGTCGCCGCCGGCCAGACGCTCGAGGATATGGAACTGATCCTCGCGCCGATGGTCGAGGGGGCCAAGGAAGCGATCGGCTCGATGGGCGACGATACGCCGCTCGCCGTCATTTCCGACAAGCCGCGCCTCATCAGCCAGTTCTTCCGGCAGAATTTCAGCCAGGTCACCAACCCGCCGATCGACCCTTTGCGCGAACGCCACGTCATGTCGCTCAAGACGCGCTTCGGCAACCTCGCCAACATCCTCGATACCGAGGACCGGCGCGACGGCGTGCTCGTGCTCGAATCGCCGGTGCTCGACGGGGCCGACTGGGCGAAGCTCAAGGCGCATTTCGGCAGCCAGGCAGCCGAGATCGACTGCACCTTCGAAGCCGGCGGCGGCCCCGAGACGCTGCGCGCTGCCATTGCGCGGATCCGCGCCGAGGCGGTAACGGCAGTGCGCCAGGGGCATAGCGAGCTGTTCCTGACCGATCGCGCCATCGGCCCCGACCGCATCGGCATCGCCGGCGTGCTCGCGGCGGCGGCGGTCCACACGCATCTCGTGCGGATGGGCCTGCGCTCCTACGCCAGCATCAACGTCCAGACCGCCGAATGCCTCGACACGCATTACTACGCCGTGCTGATCGGTGTCGGCGCGACCACCGTCCACGCCTATCTGGCCGAGGCGTCGATCGCCGATCGCCACGCGCGCGGGCTGTTCGGCGCGCTGAGCCTCGCGGAATGCCTCGCGCGGCATCGCCATGCGGTCGAGGAGGGTCTGCTCAAGATCATTTCGAAGATGGGGATCGCGGTAATCTCGTCCTACCGCGGCGGCTATAATTTCGAGGCGGTCGGCTTGAGCCGTGCGCTGGTCAACGATCTGTTCCCGGGCATGCCCGCGAAGATTTCGGGCGAGGGCTATGCCTCGCTCCATCTCAACGCGCAGCTGCGCCACGACAAGGCGTTCGACGAGGGTGTCGCGACGCTGCCGATCGGCGGCTTCTATCGCCAGCGCCATACCGGCGAGACGCATGCCTATTCGGCACAGCTGATGCACCTGCTGCAGAACGCGGTCGCGACCGATTCCTACTCGACCTATCTGCAATTCTCGCGCGGGGTGGAGGCGTTGCCGCCGGTCTATCTGCGCGATCTGCTGCAGTTCAACTTCCCCGCCGAAGGCGTGCCGGTCGACCAGGTCGAGGCGATCACCGAGATCCGCAAGCGCTTCGTGACCCCGGGCATGTCGCTCGGCGCGCTCTCCCCCGAGGCGCACGAGACGCTCGCGATCGCGATGAACCGGATCGGCGCCAAGGCGGTGTCGGGCGAGGGCGGCGAGGACAAGGCGCGCTACCAACCCTACGCGAACGGCGACAACGCCAACTCGGGCGTCAAGCAGATCGCGAGCGGTCGCTTCGGCGTCACCGCCGAATATCTCAACGCCTGCGACGAGATCGAAATCAAGGTCGCCCAAGGCGCCAAGCCCGGCGAGGGCGGGCAGCTGCCCGGCTTCAAGGTGACCGAGTTCATCGCCAAGCTGCGCCATGCGACGCCCGGCGTGACGCTGATCTCGCCGCCGCCGCATCACGACATCTATTCGATCGAGGATCTCGCGCAGCTCATCTACGACCTCAAGCAGATCAACCCGGTCGCGCGCGTCTGCGTCAAGCTGGTGAGCTCGGCCGGCATCGGCACCGTCGCGGCGGGCGTCGCCAAGGCGCATGCCGACGTCATCCTGATCGCCGGCCATGTCGGCGGCACCGGCGCCTCCCCCCAAACCAGCATCAAATATGCCGGTACGCCGTGGGAAATGGGGCTCTCGGAGGTCAACCAGACGCTGACGCTCAATGGCCTGCGCGGTCGTATCAAGCTGCGTACCGATGGCGGATTGAAGACCGGGCGCGACATCGTCATCGCCGCGATCCTTGGTGCGGAAGAATTCGGGATCGGCACGCTGTCGCTCGTCGCGATGGGCTGCATCATGGTGCGGCAGTGCCATTCGAACACCTGTCCCGTCGGCGTCTGCACGCAGGACGAGAAGCTGCGCGCCAAGTTCAGCGGCAGCCCTGAGAAGGTCATCAACCTGATGACCTTCATCGCCGAGGAAGTCCGAGACATCCTCGCGCGGCTCGGTTTCCGCAGCTTGGACGAAGTGATCGGCCGCACCGAACTGCTCCGCCAGGTCAGCCGTGGTGCCGAGCATCTCGACGATCTCGATCTCAACCCGATCCTCGCGAAGGTCGACGCGCCCGACGATCAGCGCCGCTTCAGCCTGACCGGTCGCCGCAACGAGGTGCCCGACAGCCTCGACGCGCAGATCATCAAGGATGCCGCCGCGGTGTTCAGCCGGCGCGAGAAGATGCAGCTGACCTATTCGGTGCGCAACACGCACCGCGCGGTCGGTACGCGGCTGTCGAGCGAGATCACGCGGACCTTCGGCATGTCGGCGCTAGCCGACGGGCACGTCCATGTCCGTCTGCGCGGCTCCGCCGGGCAGAGCCTCGGCGCGTTCCTGTGCAAGGGCATCACGCTCGAAGTGTTCGGCGATGCCAACGACTATGTCGGCAAGGGGCTGTCGGGCGGGATCATCGCGGTACGCCCGGTGGTGAGCTCGCCGCTCGCCTCGCAGGACAACACGATCATCGGCAACACGGTGCTCTACGGCGCAACCTCGGGCAGCCTTTATGCTGCTGGGCAGGCTGGCGAGCGCTTCGCGGTGCGCAATTCGGGCGCTACCGTCGTGGTCGAGGGCTGCGGCGCGAACGGGTGCGAATATATGACCGGTGGCACCGCGGTGGTGCTCGGGCCGGTCGGCGCGAACTTCGGCGCGGGGATGACCGGCGGGATGGCGTTCGTCTATGACGCCGACGGCAGCTTCGCACGCCGCGCCAACCCCGAGAACATCACCTGGAACCGGCTGTCGTCGCTGCATTGGGAGGCGGTGCTGCTCGGCCTGGTCCGCGCGCACCATGCCGCGACCGATTCGAAATGGTCGGGTGCGTTGCTCGACGATTGGGGGCGTGTGGTCGATCGCTTCTGGCAGGTCGTGCCGAAGGAAATGCTCACTCGCCTCAGCCACCCGCTCGATGATCGGGTGGAGCAAGTCGCGGCGGAATAAGCCGCCTTCCGTCGGGGGACAGCCCCTCCGTCACCCCCGCGAAAGCGGGCGTCCCGCTTCTTCCGCCGACGCTGGAAAGAAGCGGGATCCCCGCTTTCGCGGGGATGACGGGGTAGGGGCATCTGTCCCGATGCAACTCGCGGATCGACAAAACGCCCCGAATCGTGCTAGGCGCCCCGCTCGATCGGGGGCGTTCGAGGGTTGCTTATGCGTACGATTTTGCTCGGTCTGCTCGCTTGCGGCATCGCCACTCCGGCGTTCGCCAATGAGAGCGCGCCCCCGCCCCGCCCGCTCCCCGATGCGGCGCAGGTCGGCGCGCTGCTGTCGAGCCCGCTCGTCCAGGAAATCATCGCGACGACGGTCGACCAATATGCCGACGCGTTGCTCCAGACGCATGTCGGCCCGCTCGCCAAGCTGACCGACACGCGCGACCATGTCCGCCCCGAGGACACGCTCGGGGATCTCGCCGCGCGCACCCACCCCGATTACCGGCGCGACCTGCACAACCAGACCCGCAGCGCGGTCGCCGCGACTGGCCAGGCCGCGCGCGACATTGCCAGCCTCAGCGCCGAGCTCAAGCACACCACCGAACGCCTCCGCGCGGCGATTGCGCTCACCCAGGCCGAGGTCAGCGCGGCCCGCTGATCCGGGGTGGCCCGACACAAAGTCGCGCGACGCCTTCCCCTCCCGGCTCGTGCGTTCTACCAAGCGAGCATGTGGCAACTCTACCAATTCCCGCTCTGCCCGTTCTCGCGCAAGGTCCGGCTTCTGCTCGGCGAAAAGGGCGTCGGCTGCGAGCTCGTTCGCGAAAACCCGTGGGAACAGCGCGATGAGTTCCTCGACATGAACCCCGCCGGCCAAGTGCCGGTGATGACCGATCCACAGCGCGGCATCCGCCTGATGGATTCGATGGCGATCTGCGAATATCTCGAAGAGACGGTCGAGAAGAACGCGATGATAAACGGTACCGCGGTCAACCGCGCCGAGATTCGTCGGCTCGTCGCCTGGTTCGATTCGCAATTCTTCGCCGATGTCGTTGCGCCCTTGTTGCACGAGCGGATGGAGAAGCGCCTCGTCACCAAGGAACCGCCCGATTCGAAGCGGCTGCGCGATGCGATGAAGGCGGCGGTGCGCCACCTCGATTATATCGATTATTTGCTCGACCATCATAACTGGATGGCCGGCGCGACGATGAGCCTCGCCGATCTGGCGGCGGCAGCGCAGATCTCCGTCGCCGATTATCTCGGCGGGATCGACTGGCGCAACCACGAGCAGACCGCGAAATGGTATCGCGGCTTCAAGAGCCGCCCGAGCTTCCGTCCCTTGCTGTCCGAACGGATGGAAGGGATCATGGCACCGAAACATTATGACGATGTCGATTTCTGAGCAGGTCACCTTCGCCGATTTCGCGAAGCTCGACATCCGTGTCGGGACGATCGTCGAGGCCTTGCCCTTCCCGCAGGCGCGCAAGCCCGCATTCCGCCTGACGATCGATTTCGGCCCCGAGATCGGGATCAAGCGCTCCTCGGCGCAGATCACCGCGCGCTACACGCTCGAGGAATTGCCCGGGCGGCAAGTCGCCGCAGTGGTCAATTTCCCGCCGCGCCAGATCGGCCCGATGATGTCCGAAGTGCTGACGCTCGGCTTTCCCGATGAAAATGGCGAGGTCGTGCTCGTCCAGCCCACTCTGCCGATCCCCAACGGCGGTCGGCTATACTGAGCCGCGACGCTCGGCACGGCGGGTCCACCACAGCATCAGCCCGAGCATCGGCAGCGCCAGGTCGAGATACAGGATCAGCCCGATCCAGGGCGAAAATCCCCAATACATATTGGGCACGGTGTTGAGATAGCCGTGCGCGAGCAACCCCATGATGTTTCGCGACCACACCGGCGTCATCATCGTCTCAGGGGCGAAGATGTCGGTCGCCGCGACGATCAGGTTCAGCAGCATCGACACGGCGAGCAGCGCAATCGCCTTGATCTTGTCGCTGCGCCGCTCGATCGACGCCCAGATTGGCGCGAGGCCAATCGCGAAAAACGGGATCGCCGGCACCGAATGCCGCGGGCCGACCGACGCGCCGCCATCCCAATAGGCATAGGATGCGTTGATCGACAGTACGATAACGATCATCGCGACGCACAGCACGCCAAGGTCGCGCGTCGCGGGGTCGCGCACCAGCTTCACCACGCCGAACCAGCCAAGCAACAGAATCGGCGCAACCCAGAACAGCCCGCGCCGCACGCCGAAGGTGATCCCGAGCAGCGCGGTGATCTTGGGATAGGTCAGCCCGAACAGCCCCTGGTTCATCCCGCTGAACCCGACCACGCCGGTATAGCCCGTCATGAACGGCGTCCCGAAGGCGAACTGGTTATAGGCGAGCATCGGCAGCACCGCGACGAGTGCGGTCGCCACCGCGACGAGATACAGCCGCCGCCGCACCGGCCAGGCCGCGTCACGGCTGCGCCACAACGCCCAGCCACCGATCACCAGCCCGCCGAGCGCCGCCTGGAACTCGATCGTCACGGCAAAGCCGAGTGCCGCGCCTGCCATCAACGGATAGCGCCAGCGGCCGAACTCGCGCTCGCCCGACGTCCCGCGCCAGATCGCCCAGGTCGCGATCAGGAACAGCGCCGCAACGGGCGCATGGCCGAACAGCGTCGTCGACCAGCCCCACACGATCGACCCCAGCGAATAGCCGAGCGCGGCAAACATCCCCGCGGCCGGGCTGCCGGTGATACCCGTCGCCAGATCAAGCAGCAGCACCGCGGCAAACGCGGTGAGGATCGCTGCGCCACACGCGACCGCGAGCTGCATCCGGAGCCGCAGGAACTCGGCAAGCCGGGGATTGGTGATGTCGATGATATGATCGTACGAGCTGACGCCCGTGACGCGGTTGGTCGCCCACACCACCGGCGCCGCCATCAGCGTCATGCCCGGCGCCTTGTCCATATAGTAATGCGTCACGCCGCCTTGCTTGAACTCGGCCTTGTCGATCGTCAGCGTCTGGTAGCGATCGATCGTCGCTTCGCCGCGCTCGACCAGCGCCAGCGTCCCGAACAGCCGCGTCGCGCTGTTGGGATTGAATACGAACGAGCCGAACCACACGCACGACAGCCAGACGAGCGCGAACAGCAGGAGCGCGACCGCATGCGGCGCGCGAACGATCGGGGCGGAGGGTGTCATGAGGTCAGGCGGTCAACCATTGGCCGAGCAGCCGGAACGGCGGCAGCGTGAAGAACCCCGCGATGAGCAGCGCGCCCGTCACCATCCCGCGAACCTGTCGGCGATGCGCCGCGATCCGGTGCGTCCGCGCGGTCCACCAGATGAGCGGCGCGGCGAGGACGACATAGGCCGACAGGATATGGATGAAACTGAAGCGCGGCGGCGTGCCGTGGCGGACGAAGAAGGATTCGGCGGCGGTCAGGAACATCGCGGCGACCCACACCTTGCCGAGCATCCGGTGCGCGGCATCGCCGCGCGGACGCAGCAGCATCACGGGGGTCAACGCCAGCGCGATCACAACCGTCGCGAGATGGCCCCATACGACGAGCGGCACGCTTCCCCAATGCGCCGCGCCTTTGGCGAGCGCGACGAGGATGGCGACCAACAGCACCGCCGCCGCGCCGGCAAGCACGGTTTCATAGCGGTCGGCGCGTAGCAATTTGCTCGCATTCGTCCGCGCTGCCCCCACAGGCGTCGCCATCCCCCCGGCCTGCGTCAGGGAACCAGCGCAGCGTCGACGGCGCGCTGGTCGGCCTTGGCGTCCTGCTTCTCGCGCTTGTACTTGCGCCCCGCCTGCGCGAAGCAGCCCATCCCGCCCCCGGCGCCGACGTTGCTGCAGCTGCCGATTCCCGTCGCACCGACCCGATCGTTAGCTGCGCCCTTGGCGGCCCAGCTTTCGTTTTCGGGCGTCACCTTCAATTCGCGCAATTCCTTCGGAATGCGGAACTGCTCGCCCGGCGCACGCCGCACGCAGACGACGATCTCATTCCCATCGGAATCGGTCGGGCATTTCTGCTTGCCGTAGATTACCAGCGGCGGGTTGCTCACGCCCTGCGCCGCAGCAGGCGCAGAGGGGAGCCCACCCGCGGCGAAGCCAGCGAGCACGAGCGCGGCAAGCGCGCCCTTCGTCATCAGGTTCTGCATGATCCTGTCTCCCCGTCAGATACGTTTCGCGGTCGCGATCGCGACCTTGCAACAGAGCCGGATCAGCCCGCTCAACACTGGATAGCCCGGCGTGTTCTCAGCCCCCGCGGCGAGTGCTGTCTCGCGATGCTCGACTTCCTCGGCCTGGAAATCGCGGATCGCCTCGGACAGTTCGGGATCGCTGTCGCCGAGCGCGACGAGCTGGTCCTCGTAATGCTTGTCGATCTCGGTCTCGACCGCGGCGGTGCACGCCATTGCGGCGTTGGGACCGAGCGCCGCCGTCACCGCGCCGAGCGCGAAGCCGGCGACATCCCAGAGCGGCGCGAGCAATGTCGGCCGTACCGAGCGCCGCGCCATCATCGAATCGAAAAAGGCGCGGTGGCGCTCTTCTTGATTGGCCATGCCCGCGATCGCACGCGCCGCCGGGCTGCGATCGCCGAGCACCGCAAGCTGCCCGGCATAGATCCGCGTCGCGCCGAATTCACCCGCTTGATCGACGCGCACCATCGAGCGGGTGTCGCGCTTCGGGTCGCCGGGTTTCCAGCCGCTCATGCTTTTGCTCCTCGCATCAGGCCAAAGATGGTGATCGCCCCGCCGACCGAAAAGAGCGCGTTGAAGCCGGCGAGCGAAACATGGAACAGCGTCCATTGCGCGACATCGCAGCGAATGATCGGCGCGGCCATGATGCTGTCGAGCGTGATCGCGCCCGACACGGTCGAAGTGCAGGCCGTAACACCCGCCCACCAATGATATTCGACGCCTGCGTGATAGGCGCCGATCACGCCGCTGATGAGGATCGCGACCGCCGCCAGGCTGACGAACACCTCGCGCTGCGCGCGGCTCGGCACCACGAACGCGAGCAACGCGAGCGGCAGCGCGGCGATGTGCGGATAGCGCTGCCACCAGCACATCTCGCACGGGTAGAGCTTGCCGATATATTGGAAGGCGAGCGCACCGCCGAGCAGAGCGAGCGGAATCAGCAGCGCGAGCAGCCGGGCGAGGATGAAACGGTCGCGCGCCATTACCGCGCCGCCACCGCTTGCGTCGTGCTCGACAGCCGCGCGAGCGTCTTCAGCGCGTAGGTCAACTGGAAATCCTCGATCCCCTTCGCCTTGAGCTGATCGGGCGTCATCACGAAGCGCGGATCGGGCTTGCCGTCTTCCTCGACCGCGGCGTTGGTGGTCTTGGCTTCGTTGATCAGATGGCGGCGCAGATCGTCCTCGCGGAACACCGGGCGCGACTTGTAATCGGGGTCGGAGAGCTGCGGCACGGCGATATCGGGTTCGATCCCGCCCTCCTGCACCGACCGGCCCGACGGCGTGTAATAGCGCGAGGTGGTGAGCCGCAGCGCAGAGTTGGCGCCCATGTCGATCACCGTCTGGACCGATCCCTTGCCGAACGAGCGCTCGCCCATCACCAGCGCGCGGTGATGATCCTGCAGTGCGCCCGCGACGATCTCGGAGGCCGAGGCGGTGCCGGCATTGGTCAGCACGATCACTGGCAGCCCGTGCGCAAGATCGCCCTTCACATACGATTCGGCGTAGAACGGCTCGATATCGGCCTTGTCGCGCCCGCGCTGCGAGACGATCTCGCCCGACGACAGGAAATTGTCGGCGACCGCGATCGACTCGTCGCGAAGCCCGCCGCCATTGTCGCGCAGATCGATGACGTAGCCGAGCGGATCGTGCCCGAGCTGCTTGACGATCCCGCGGATCGCGCCGGTCACGGCATCGCCGGTATGTTCGGAGAAGGCGGTGATGGTGATCAGCCCGACGCCGTCCTTGACGCTCCATTTGACGGGCTTCTGGACGATCTTCTCGCGAATCAGCGAGACGACGATCGGCTTGTCGTGCCCCGGGCGCAGCAGCGTCAGCGCAACCTTGCTGCCGGGAACCCCCCGCATCTTCTGGATCGATTCGTCGAGCGTGTCGCCGAAGATCAACTTGCCGTCGATATGCGTGATGTAATCGCCCGACTTGATCCCGGCGCGCGCACCCGGCGCATCGGGCTGCGGCGACATCACCTTGACCGCGCCGTCCTCCATCGTGACGGTCAGGCCGAGCCCGCCATAGCTCCCCATCGTCTGAATCTTGAGATTGTCGTAGTCGAGCCCAGTCTCGTACGCGCTGTGCGGATCGAGCGCGGCGAGCATCCCCTCGATCGCGCCCTTGACGAGCACCTTGTCGTCGACCTTGTCGACATATTCGGCCTTCACGCGATTATAGACGTCGAGGAACACCGCCATCTCGCGATACGTGCCGTTGTCGACCGCCGCCATTGCGCTCGTACCGATCGGCACGATCGCCAGCACCGCCGCGATCGCGGAAGCTTGGAGCAGCGAAGTGGTGAAACGCGACATCGGTCAATACTCGGCAAGCAAGAGGTCTTGGAGGCACCGTAGCGGGGTTTGCGCGGGGATCAAAGCGGGGCAATCGATGGCGTGCCCGGGCTGAACCGAAGCTGAGCGGGATTGCCGCCGCGGATTTCGCCTCACCCGAGCAGCGGCGTCATGTCGACCGCGCGATCGCGGCGGCGCAGCTCGACCGTCACGCTCGGCGCTTCGCCGCGCGCCGCCTGCCCGATCGGCGCGCCTTGGCCGATCGTTTCGCCGATCCGCGCGCTGGTGCTGCCGAGCCCCGAGACGAGCGTCGTCCAGCCGCCGCCATGATCGAGGATGACGATCGTGCCATAGCCGCGGAACGACCCGGCAAAGGCGACGCGCCCCGCCGCGGGGGCGACGACTTGCGCGCCGGCCAGCGGCGCGATCGTCAGCCCGCGCGAATGGACGCCGGTGTCCGAGAGTTCGCCGAGCCCGGTGACGATCTTGCCCTGCACCGGCAAGCGATACGGTGGGGCGCTGTGCGACCAGGGGCCGCGGTCGACCGGCGCGGCGACCTCGCCCGGGCGTGGCGGGCGCGCGAGCGGTCCGGGCAGCGTCGCAAGGCTCTCGCGCGTCGCCGCCTGGTTGCCGATCGTGTCCATCAGGTCGACGATGTCGCGCGCCTTTTCGCCGAGCGCGATCGCGCGGTCGGATTCGATCAGCGCATCGCGTCCGAACGCGCGGGATCGCAGCCGGTGCTCCGCCTCGAGTCGCGTCAGCGCAAGCCGCTGGACTTCGAGCCGCGACCGGCTCTCGGCGAGCGCGCGGGTCGCGACCGCGCCTGCCGCCTGCAACTGGCGGGTGCGCGCAAGATCGGCGCGGACGTCGGCGGTGCGCGCGCGGATCACTGGCATCGTATTGGCGAGCACCGCACGGACATGGACGAGATCGTCGACCGATCCGGGCTGGACGAGGCTGATGATCGCTGGCCGCCTTGCGAGCGATTGCAGCGCGCCCATCAACCGCGCGACGGGCACTTGCTTGGCGGCAAGCTTGGTGCGCTGCGCATCGAGCAAGCGATTGACGATCGCGAGCCGAGCCTGCCCTGCGGCGATATCGGCCTCGGCCTGCTGGATGCGGGCGGCGACCGCGGCTTCCTGCGCTTGCGCCTGGCGCGCCTGATCGCGCTCTGCGGCGGCCTGGCGTTCGAGCGCGGCTGAGCGGCGCGCGGCGGCATCGGATTGCGCTTTGGCTTCGGCGAGCCGGGTGCGCTGGTCGACGGGTTCCTGCGCGACGGCCACGCTCGCGCCGATCGCCGCTGCGACACCCGCGATCAGAAGAGCCCGCCCCCGCATCGCGCTATCCTTCGCGGTGGTAGGGGTGATTGGCAAGGATGCTCGTCGCGCGGTACAATTGCTCGGCGAGCATCGCGCGAGCGAGCAGGTGCGGCCACGTCGCCCGCCCGAAGCTCAGCAGCAGATCGGCCGAGGTGCGCTGCGCATCGTCGAAGCCGTCGGCCGCCCCGATCAGGAAGCGCGCCTCGCGCACGCCTGAGTCCCGCCATTTCTCGAGCGTGGCGGCGAGATCGCGCGATGGCAGGACCTGCCCCGTCTCGTCGAGCATGACGATCCGGCAGCCGGGCTCGACCGCCGGCATCTTGCCGCCGGTGTCGGGCAGTTCGGTCAGCTTGTACGGCCAGGACAGCCGCTTGACGTAGCGCTCGACCAGTTCGGCCTCGGGACTCCGCCCGATCCGCCCGCGCGCGACGATGTGGAGCAGCATGCTTGCCTCCGTTGCGAGCGATGCTCAGCGCTGTACCGCTACACGTTCCCCGGCGAAGGCCGGGGCCCAGTCGCGAAGGTCGCCATAGCCGAGCGCTGCGCACTCCGCCGCACCGCTCGCTCCTGGACCCCGGCCTTCGCCGGGGAGCAGGAGATCCAGCGATCAGTCCTCGATAACCGGCGCGGCGGGCGGGGTCGGCGCATCGCCGAACGCCCACATCCGCTCGAGATTGTAGAAGGTGCGGACCTCGGGGCGGAACAGATGGACGATCACGTCGCCGGCATCGAGCAGCACCCAATCGGCGGTCGGCAGGCCCTCGATACGCGACGGCCGGCCGTATTCGGCCTTGATCTTCTCGGACAGCTTCTGCGCCATCGACGCGACCTGGCGCGTCGAGCGGCCGCTCGCGATCACCATGTAATCGGCGATGCTCGATTTGCCCGCAAGCGGGATCGAGATGACGTCGACGGCCTGATCGTCGTCGAGCGACGCGAGCACGAGCCGAAGCAGCGCGTCGACCTCTTCGGGTTCGGACGCGCGATAGACGGGAGAAGATGAGGCCAAGATGATTCCTATGCAGAAGGTGGGGTCGGGACGGCTGGCAGGAAATGCCGCTGCCAGGCGGGGTCGGCAGCACGAAGCTGTGTCGCGGAGCGCGGGTCGGGGCGGAAGCGCAACAGCACGAGTGCCGGCAATCTCCACTGCGTCCAGTTCTTCGCCTGGTGTGCGGGCCGACGTGCGCGCCGCAACCAACCCATCGCGGGAGCCGCGAGAGCAGCACGTTCATACCCCGGACGCGCGATTACCGCAATCGGAACCTCGCGGGCGATCCGGCGCCACCCTTTCCACTGGTCGAACTGCGCGAGATTGTCCGATCCCATCAGCCAGATGAAGCGCTTTTTGGGGAAAGCGCGGCGGAGTTTGGTGACGGTATCGACGGTGTAGCGCGTGCCGAGCTTGTGCTCGATCGCGCTGACGCGGATCGGCGCGTGGCGCGCCATCCGCACCGCAGAGGCAAAGCGCGCGGCGTAGGGGGCCATGTCGCCGCTCTTCTCCTTGAGCGGATTGCCGGGCGAGACGAGCCACCACACTTCGTCGAGCCCTAGCGCATCGAGGGCTGCAAGGCTGATCGCGCGGTGGCCGGCATGAGCTGGATTGAACGAGCCGCCGAGGATGCCGACGCGGGTCAGGTCCGTATCCAATTTTCGCGCGCATGACGGATACGCAGCACCTCGATGTGCGTGTCGCTTACCCGATACAGAAGGAGATAGTCGGTGGGCGCGACGCGCCATTTTCGAGCGTCGACCTCGGGAATCGCCGGCCCTGCTGCCGGGGTGGCCGCGACGAATTCGGCTGCCTCCTCAATCAGGGCTGCAATCCGCTCGGCGGCGTCGGGAGAATATGCCGACCAGTAATCGTCAATCTCCTCGAGATCGGCGATCGCGGGGTCGCTCCATTCGACGGTCCTCATGCGACGGCGCGCTGCTGCCTCCGGCGGCGCAGGTTTTCGAAGACGGTAGCTTGCGGGGTCAGGGCACCACGATCGGCCGCATCAATCCCGACTTGGATGAAGGCGAGAAGATCGTCTTCGCTCTCAATGACTCGCCGGATGGCTTCGGCCGCAAATGCGGCTCCGGTTATCCCTTGCGCAGCCGCTGCTTTGGCGACCCGCGCAGCCGTCTCATCGTCCAGGTCGATCGTGACCGATCGCGAAAAAGGCGCAGGATGGTTCATCGCGGCAAATTACACCGGAGCCCGACCGCCATCAACCCCGCACCTGCCCGCTGCCGTAACCCACCCATTTGTACGTCGTCAGCCCTTCGAGCGCGACGGGGCCGCGCGCGTGGAGGCGCCCCGTCGCGATGCCGATCTCGGCGCCGAGGCCGAACTCGCCACCATCGGCGAACTGGGTCGAGGCGTTCCACAGCACGATCGCACTGTCGACCTCGGCAAGGAAGCGGGTCGCCACGGTCTCGTCGGCGGTGACGATCGCGTCGGTGTGGTGCGAGCTGTGCGCGGCGATGAAGCGCAGTGCGCCATCGATGCCGTCGACCAGCCCGGCGGACGCGATCGCGTCGAGATATTCGGTATCCCAATCGGCATCGGTCGTGGGGGCCAGGCCCGGCACCAGCGCGCGCAGGCCAGGCCCGCCGCGCACTTCGCAGCCGGCAGCCGAAAGCGCCGCGACGAGGCCCGCCGGATCGGGATAGGCGCGGTCGATCAGCAACGTCTCCATCGCGCCGCACACGCCGGTGCGGCGCATCTTGGCGTCGACGACGATCGCCTTCGCCATCGCCGGATCGGCCGAGCCGTCGACATAGATATGGTTGATCCCGTCGAGATGCGCGAGCACGGGGACGCGCGCCTCGGCCTGGACGCGCGCAACGAGCCCCTTGCCGCCCCGTGGGACGATCAGATCGATCGCCGCGGCGCCCGACGACCCGTCCGCCGTCAGCATCGCCCCGACCGCAGCACGATCGGTGGTCGGCACGAGTTGCGCAGCATCGGCAGGAATACCCTCGGCCACCAGTCCCGCGACGAGCGCGGTATGGATCGCACGGTTGCTCTCGATCGCCTCCGAACCGCCGCGCAGGATGACGGCATTGCCCGCCATGACGGCGAGTGCGGCGGCATCCGCGGTAACGTTGGGGCGGCTTTCATAGATGATCCCGATCACGCCGATCGGCACACGGACGCGGCGCAAGCGCAGCCCGTTGGGCCGCACGCTCTCGTCGATCACCGCGCCGACCGGATCGGCGAGTGCTGCGACCGCGGCGACACCGTCGGCCATGCTCGCGACGCGCGCGGTATCGAGCTTGAGCCGGTCGAGCATCGCGCCCGACAAGCCGGCGGCGGTCGCCTTCGCCATGTCGCTGGCATTCGCCGCGAGGATTGCCGGCGCGGCATCGCGCAACGCCTGCGCCGCCGCCAGCAGTCCGCGCGCCTTCACCGCAGTCGGCAGCGTCGCGAGCGTGCGGGCAGCGCCGCGGGCGCGATCGGTCATGGTGGCGAGCAGGGTCGTGGCGTCGGTCATGACGCTCGCGGTATCACGACCGCGCCCCTTGCGGCAAAATCTATCGCATTCGCCAAAGCCACTGCTATGCTGCCGCAATGTCGGGGGGAATCGATACAGCGGGCGATATCGCCACGGGACTCTTTGTCGCGCGTGCGGTCGAGCCGCCTGCAGGCGAAACCGCGCACAGACCGCTCGCGCACGGACTGTGCCTCAATTGCGGAACCGCGTTGCACGGCGAGTTCTGCCACGCCTGCGGGCAAAGCGGGCATGTCCACCGCTCGCTCCACTCGATCGGGCATGATCTGCTTCACGGCGTCTTCCATTTCGAAGGCAAGATCTGGCGCACCGTGCCGATGCTGGTGTTCCAGCCCGGCGCGCTGACGCGGCGCTACATCGCGGGCGAACGCGCGCGCTTCGTGTCGCCGCTGGCGCTGTTCCTGTTCGCGGTGTTCCTGATGTTTGCGACGATCCACGCCTTTGGCGGCGAGCTCGGCACCGACTTGCCCCCCGCTGCGCGCGAAACCGCATTGCAGAATATCGACGCCGACATCGCCAAGGGACAGGCCAAGCTCGCCCGGCTGCAAACCGCACCGCGCCGCGCCAATGCCGACGCCAAGATCGCTAAGGTGCAGGAAGATCTGCGCAGCCTGCAGGTCGCGCGTAGCGTGATGGATGGCGGGTCGGGCGTCACGATCGGCGACGTCCCGCTTTCCGGGCTGCGCACCGACTGGCACGCGCTCGACAAGGGCATCGCCAAAGTGAAGGCCAATCCCGGACTGGCGCTCTACAAGCTGCAGTCGAGCGCCTACAAATACAGCTGGGCGCTGATCCCGATCTCGACTCCGTTCGTCGCGCTGCTCTTCCTGTGGCGGCGGCGCTACAAACTCTACGACCACGCCATTTTCGTGACCTATTCGCTCGCCTTCATGATGATGCTGGTCGCCTCGCTGAGCACCGCCGGCGCTATCGGCGTTGGCAGTGGACTGATCGGGTTGCTCGTGATGTTCGTGCCGCCGGTGCACATGTTCGCACAGTTGCGGGGTGCCTACACGCTGCGCAAACGCTCGGCGCTGTGGCGAACGGTCGCGCTCATCGTCTTCGCCTGGATCGCGCTTACCGCCTTCGCCTGCCTGTTGCTGGCAATGGGGATTATGGAATAGCGGCGACCCGCCCGCTTGCAGCGCCACGGGAGGCGCCCCGTAAAGTCGCACTGCCTACGCGGCCTGCTCGTTCCTCAGCGCGAACGGCGGCTTAGCGCCGTGGCGGAGCACGCAAGCGACCACGTTTCGATCGCGCCCGCCTAGTCCCGGTCGTGCTGTGCGCGTCGAAGCTCGTCCATTCTCTTGGTCGCAGCGATAACGATAGTCCTTTGATACGCTCAAAGACGACCGGATGCGGAAACAGCGCAGAAGCGTCCGCATACCGCGCAGGTACGAAAAAGCCGCGCCCGACACTTGTCGGACGCGGCTTTTTAACCGTTCCAGTCCCGCGGGCGTTACGCCCCGGCAGGCGCCGGATTACCGAACGGCCCGCCGCCCTTGGGCCGGCGCGTCTTCGGGATCGAGGTCCCCGCGCCGGGCACGATCGACACCTTCGCATCGGCATCGTCGCGGCCGATATCGCCGTCGAACGCGAGGCGCTTGATCTCATCGCCGGTCAGCGTCTCATATTCGAGCAGCGCGCCGGCAATGCGATGGAGCTGGTCGATATGCTCGGTCAGGATTTCGCGCGCCTGCGCCAGCCCGCCATCGACCAGCTTGCGGATCTCGCTGTCGATCATCAGCGCGGTCTCGTTCGACATGTTCTGGCGCTGCGTCTGCGAGTAGCCGAGGAAGGTCTCGCCCTGCTGCTCTTCATATTGCAGCGGGCCGAGCGCGTCCGACATGCCCCATTGCGAGACCATCGCGCGGGCGAGCTTGGTGGCCTGCTTGATGTCGCCCGAGGCCCCGCTCGACACCTTGTCGTAGCCGAAGATCAGCTCTTCCGCCACGCGGCCGCCCATCACGGTCGCGAGATCGGCATACATCTTGTCTCGGTGATACGAGTAATTGTCGCGCTCGGGCATCGACACGACCATGCCCAGCGCACCACCGCGCGGGATTATCGTCGCCTTGTGGATCGGGTCCGACGCGGGCGTGTGGACACGAACCAGAGCATGGCCCGCCTCGTGATAGGCGGTCATCCGCTTCTCGTCGGTGGTCATCACCAGCGAACGCCATTCGGTGCCCATGATGACGCGGTCCTTGGCGGTCTCGAACTGCGCCATCGCCACCAGCCGCTTGCCGAGCCGCGCCGCCATCAGCGCCGCTTCGTTGACGAGGTTGGCGAGATCGGCACCCGACATGCCCGGCGTGCCGCGTGCGAGCGTGCGCGCATCGACGTCGGGCGCGAGCGGCACCTTCTTCATGTGCACTTCGAGAATCTTCACGCGGCCCTCGATATCGGGCAGCGGCACCGTGACGCGGCGATCGAAGCGACCCGGACGGAGCAGTGCGGGATCGAGCACGTCGGGGCGGTTGGTCGCCGCGACGATGATGATGCCTTCCGAAGCCTCGAAGCCGTCCATCTCGACCAGCAGCTGGTTGAGCGTCTGTTCGCGCTCGTCATTGCCGTTGCCGAGGCCCGCACCACGGTGACGGCCGACCGCGTCGATTTCGTCGATGAAGACGATGCACGGTGCCGACTTCTTGGCTTCGGCAAACATGTCGCGCACGCGGCTCGCGCCGACGCCGACGAACATCTCGACGAAGTCCGAGCCCGAAATCGTGAAGAACGGCACACCCGCCTCGCCTGCGATCGCGCGCGCGAGGAGCGTCTTGCCGGTGCCGGGCGAGCCGACGAGCAACGCACCCTTCGGAATCTTGCCGCCGAGCCGCGCGAACTTGGTTGGATCCTTGAGGAACTCGACGATTTCCTGCAGCTCCTCGCGGGCCTCGTCGATGCCCGCGACGTCGTTGAAGGTCACGCGGCCTTCCTTCTGCGTCAGCATCTTCGCGCGGCTCTTGCCGAAGCCCATCGCGCCCGAGCCCGAGTTCTTCTGCATCTGGCGCATCACGAAATAGCCGAGGCCGAGGAACAGGAAGAAGGGTAGCGAATTAACGAGCAGGACCTGCCAGATCGGCGCGCCTTCCTCGGGCTTGGCGGTGATCGTCACGTTCTTCTCGCGCAAACGATCGGTCAGGCGCGGGTCCTGCGGCGCATAGGTGCGGAACTTTGTGTTGTCGCTCATCGTGCCGGTGACGACTTCGCCGGCGATGTTGACGTCCTTGACCTGCCCGTTCTGGACACGGTCGAGGAACTGCGAATAGGCGATTCCGTTGACGTTGGGGCCGACCGAACGATTGTCGATCAGCGTCACGAACAGCGCCAGCGCGACGAGGATGCCGACCCAGATCAGCAGCGATTTCATCCAGGGGTTGGGCCCGCCAGAGTCGCCGCCGGGCTGCTTGTCATTGTCGTTCATGGGCACGGGATACCTTTCGTGACCCATAAGATAAGCACAGTGCGATTAATGGCAATGCAACGGCCCGCGCAATCGTCGATCAAATCGTCGATCAGTGTGAGTGACGCGGCGGTTGTGGCGCAAAATTCCAGATGGTGTCGCGCACCGCGACCAGGATTCCCGCATGGGTCGCGGCTTTGCCGGCTTCGAGCGCGTCGAGCAGCGGTTCGATATTGGCCGAGTCGGTAAAGGCTGGCGTGGTGAGCGCGTGCGCCGCGCGGACGGCGTGGATCGCGCGCCGGGCGAGGCGGCGTTTCAACTCGCGGGGTAGGTCCGCGACGTCGAGGTCGATGACGACGCCCCCCTCCCCCGTCATACCGGGCGCGTCGCGGCATCCACCGTGCCGCACGTCGTGCGGATGTTGCTCGTGGACGGCGGTGGTCCCCGGCACGAGGCCGGGGTGACGGTTGGGGGTGGGGCTGCGGCGGGTCTGCCACAGCCAGTCTTCCATCCCCCGTATCGTGGCATCGGCCTCGGCCGCGTGCGCCGCGGCGCGCGCGATCTGCAACGGGTCGAGCCACGGCGTGTCGCGGAGCAATGCGCGAAAGCGGGTGCGCTCGTAATGCGGGTCGGCGTTGCTCGGGTCATCGACGAAGGGCAGTGCGTGCGTCACAGCAAGCGCACGCAATTCGGCGACCCGCCAGCCGAGCAACGGCCGGATCAGCGCGATCGCGCCGAGCTGCTGGTGCGCGCGAATACCGCCGAGCCCGGCGACCCCCGCCCCGCGCGCCGCGCGCATCAGGAAAGTTTCGGCCTGATCGTCGGCATGGTGCGCGGTAGCGAGGCAGATCGCTCCCGCCGCAGCCGCCCATTCGAGCAGCAGCGCATACCGCCGGTCGCGCGCGCGCGCCTGGATCGCGCGCGTGCCGATCGCGTCGTCGACCACCAATGTCGCATGCGCGATGCCCTGCGCGGCGCACCAATCGGCGACCATCCGCGCCTCGTCGGCGGCGGCAACGCGCAGCCGGTGATCGACCGTCGCGGCGATGATCCGTCCGGGAAACGCGGCAGCGGCGAGCGCGAGCAGCGCCATGCTGTCGGGCCCGCCCGATACCGCGAGCGCCAGACGATCGACGGGGGCGAGCGGGCGCGCCCGCTCGACATCCCGGGTAAACCGCGCGACCAGTGCCGGCTCCACCGGCACGCGATCGGGCGCGATCATCTCACGAGCAGTTGGAAGCAGCACGACCCTTGGCGACGCCCGCCTTCATCCGCACATCGGCATCGACCTTCGCGCCATAGCTGCGCTGGAGCTCGGTATAGACCTTGCACACTTGTGCGGCGGGCTTGTCGAGCTTCACCAGCGCCTGGGCGAGGTAATAGAGGCTCTCGGGCGCGCGGTCGCCATCGGGCCATTTCTTGTAATTGTCGTAGAAAGCCAGGCTCGCGCGCGACGGCTGGCCATCCTCGAGATACGAGCGGCCGAGCAGGTTCTGCGCATAGCTCGCGCGCTTGTGCGTCGGGAACTTGGTCGTGACCGTGGTGAACTGCGCCTCGGCCTCGGGATAGAGGTGCGCCGCCCACAGGCGATAGCCGTAGAGATAGGTGTCCTCGGCAACGTCGCCCGAATCGGGGCGCTCGACCGCGGCGACTTGCTGCGCGCGCGCCGGATCCTTGGTGCTGACCACTGGCGGCGGGGTCACCGTCGACTTTGCCGGCGCGGGGCGTGGTGGAGTGGCGGGTCGGTCGAACCCGCGATCGGAGGTGCGATCCGCCGTCGGGCGTGCGGGCACGGGCCGGTCGAAGCTGCCGCCGTCATCCCCTGGCACAGCCGCAGGTGTCGCCGCAGCAGCGGCCGCGGCGGCATTGGCCTCGAGCGTCTTCAGGCGGCTGTCGAGCCCTTGCAGGCGGTGCTGGTTGGTCTCGGTCTGCGCGGTCAAGGTGCGCAGCTGGTTTTCGAGCGAATCGACGCGTGCGGTCAAATCGGCGACCGGGCTGGTCGGCGATCCGCCGAGGATCGCGTCGGGATCGGCCGGACGATTGTCGGGCTGGATATACTGGCCACCGCTGCCGCCACTGCCACCGGGGAACACCTTGCGCTGCACCGCGCGCATCTCGCCTTCGAGCCGGTCGACCCGGCCCTCGATCGCGCGCCCGTTGCCGCTGCTGCTCTGCGCATTCGCGGGCAGCGCGCTCAGCATGCTCCCGGCGAGCAGGAAAGCGGTCAATAGATGGTTACGCATTCGTACACCCCCCGGTGCTGATGAAGCGAGTAGCATAGCCGACATTAGCCTTGTGCCGCCAGCGTTAAGGGGCGGGCGTCGGAGCGGCGGCGGGTGCGGCCGGTTCGGGCGCCACCGCGGCAGGCGCCGCGATGTTGAGCGGCTGGAGCGACGACGACGGCGCCGAAGTCGATGCCGCAGTGCGCGTCCGCGTCGAGCGTGTCTCCTCGCGCCGCGCCGTCGGTCCAGCAGCGGCCGAAGGCGTCACCGCGGCCGCGGGCGCGGTGCCGCGCGCGGTGAGCGCAGCGGCGTCGAGCGGTACGTCCTTGATCGCGCGCTTGCCGTCGCCGAGCGGCGCGACCGCGGTGCCACCAACGGTCACCTGCAGCTTGTCGGGGCGCCCGACATTGATCATCGGGCCGACCGCGTCGGCGGGGATGGTATAGCTCTCGCCCGCTTTCATCGTGCCGAGATGGATCGTCTTGCCGGCCGTGTCGTAGATCCGGAGCCACACCTCGTCGGACGCGGTCAGCACGACTGCACCGGTCGGCACGCTTGGCGACGGGGCTACGGTGGGGGCGGCCGCGATGGTATTGGCGCTTTGTGTGCTCGGGGCGCTGGCGGGCTCGCCATCGCCGCGGAACAGCGAGGTGCCGTAGAACAGCCCGGCGCCGATCAGCACCACGACCGCGATCAGCAAGGTGGTGATCGCCAGGCCGCGCGGCGGAACGCGCGACGGCTCGTCGATTTCGTACGCTTCGTAATTGGTGCGCTTGGCGCTCGGCTGGTCGCTCGCGCCGCGGACTTCGCGCGCGATCGCGACCTCGTCGACGCCGACCGCGCGGGCATAGGCCTTGGCGAAGCCGACCGAATAGGTGATCGACGGAAGCGCCGCATAATTGCCCTCCTCGATCGCCTCGAGCTGGCGCACCGGGATCCGCGTCCGCGCGGCGACTTCGGCAAGCGACAGGCCCTGCGCCTCGCGCGCCTCGCGCAGCGTGTCCCCCGCGGTCTTGGGAAACAGCTTCGGCTCGTCGGCCGGGATCGGTTCGGTCATCACTTCCTCCGGCAAGGCGCGTGCGGCCCGATATGTCCCTTGCCCAGCGGCTGTCTCACAAAGGGGGCGGGACAAGTCAACGCCTTGTCACGCCGCCCGCCGTACGATCACGCCAGTTCGACACCGTTTTCGCCCGCCCATGCAAGCAGCGCCCCGCGCATGTCGCGCGGCGGCGTCTTGAGCAGATCGGCCATGAACACGGTGAGCGCGGCGCGATCGAGCGAGCGCACCATCGCCTTGATCGGCCCGACCGCCGCCGGGGTGATCGACAGCCGCTCGATCCCGAGCCCGATCAGCGCCATCGCCTCCAGCGGCCGCCCGCCCATCTCGCCGCAGACGGTGAGCTGCACCCCGGCCGCGCGTGTCGGCGCGACGAGCTTTGCGAGGAAGCGCAGGATCGCCCCGCTCAGCCAGTCATAGCGTTCGGCGAGCTTGGGATTGGCGCGGTCGGCCGCGAACAGGAACTGCGTCAGGTCGTTGGTGCCGACCGACAGGAACGCAATGTTGGGCAGCAGCAAATCGAGCTGTTCGGCAAGCGCCGGGACTTCGAGCATCGCGCCGTAGCGGATCTCGCTCGGCATCTTCTTGCCGCGCGCGCTCAGCCATTCGCGCTGCGCCTCGAACAGCGCGCGCGCTTCGTCGAACTCCCATGGCTCGCTGACCATCGGGAACATCACGCTGAGCGTCCGCCCCGCCGCCGCCTCGAGCAGCGCGCGCGCCTGGACCTTCATCAACCCGCCGCGTTCGAGCGCGAGCCGGATCGCGCGCCAGCCCATCGCGGGGTTCTCCTCGTCGGCATCTTCCTTGTTGAGATAGGGCAGCGCCTTGTCGCCGCCGATATCGACCGTGCGGAAGATAACCGGGCGGTCGCCCGCAGCGTCGAGCACGTCCTTGTAGAGCCGCTGCTGGCGCTCGCGCGATGGCAACGTCGCCGAGACGAGGAACTGGAATTCGGTGCGGAACAGCCCGATCCCATCGGCGCCGGTCACGTCGAGCGCCGCCACGTCGTCGCGCAAGCCCGCATTGACCATCACCGTCAGGCGATGCCCGTCCTTGGTCACCGGCGCCTCGGTCTTGAGCGCGGCGAACACCGCGCGGCGCTTCTGGCGCAGGTTGAGCGCGGTATCGAAAACCTCCTCCATCGCGGAGGACGGCCGCGCGAAGACATTGCCGGCAGTAACGTCGAGCAGCAGCAGATCGCCCTCGCCGATCAGCCGCCGCACGTCGCGAACGCGGCCGAGCACGGGCACCCCCATCGCGCGCGCGACGATCGTGACGTGCGCGGTGAGCGACCCTTCCTCGAGCAACACGCCCTTCAGCCGCCGCCGGTCATATTCGAGCAGCTCGGCGGGCCCCAAGTTACGCGCGATCAGGATCGTGTCCTGCCGCAGCCCCATCTGCGCCGCGGTCCCCATCTGGCCCGAGACGATGCGCAGCAGCCGGTTCGACAGATCCTCGAGATCGTGCATCCGGTCGGCGAGCAAGGGATCGTCGATCTGCCGCATCCGCATCCGCGTGCGCTGCTGGACACGCTCGATCGCGGCCTCGGCGGTCAGCCCCGAATCGATCGCCTCGTTGATCCGCCGTGCCCAGCCCTCGTCATAGGCGAACATCTTGTAGGTCTCGAGCACCTCCTCATGTTCGCCACCGCCACCGAACTCGGCCTGGCTGGCGAGCCGCTCGATCTGCGCGCGCATCTTGTCGAACGCGGCATAGACGCGGTGGCGCTCGGCCTCGGTATCCTCGGCAACGGTATGCTCGACATGAACGCGCGGCTGGTGGAACACGGCGTAACCGCTCGCCATGCCCTCGACGAGCTTCAGACCCATGATGCGCATCGGCGCGGTCGATTGCGGGCGCATCGTCGCGGCGCCGCTCGCATCGACCAGCTCGGCATTGGCGATCAGTTCGGACAGCACCATCGCGACGGTCTGCAACGCCTCGATCTCGACCTCGTCATAGCGGCGCGGATCGACATGCTGGACCGACAGCACGCCGATCGCGCGCTCGCGCCGGATGATCGGCACGCCGGCGAAGCTGCGAAACTTCTCTTCGCCGGTCTCGGGATTCTGGACGAAGTCGGGGTGGCTCGACGCTTCGTCGAGGTTGAGGATCTCGGCCTGCTGCGCGATCGTGCCGACCAGCCCCTCGCCAAGCGCCAATTTGGTGACGTGGACCGCTTCCTGCGCAAGACCACGCGTGGCGTAGAGTTCGAGCACGCCTTCGCGCAGCAAATAGATCGAGCACACTTCGCTCGCCATGCCTTCGCCGACGATGGCGACGACGGCGTTCAGCTTGGCCTGCGGCGCGGTGCGCGAGGCCATCACGTCGTGAAGACGAACGAGGATTTCGCGGGCGGAGGCGGCTGCAGTCATACGAATGGGCTAACAGATTGGTGCGGGGCTTGGCTATCGTGCGCCGCACAAGATTTGCTTCTCTGGTCCTTCCCTCCCCTTCAGGGCAGGGGCTTTTAGGTCAGCTATCGAACAGGCTCTCCTGCGCGCCTTCGGGCGGCGTGAGGCCGAGATGCTTCCACCCGCCCGCATTCAGGCAGCGCCCGCGTGCGGTCCGCGCGATCAGGCCCAGCTGGATGAGATACGGCTCGATCACTTCCTCGACCGTGTCGCGCGGCTCGCTCAGCCCCGCCGCCAGCGTCTCGACCCCGACCGGTCCGCCGCGATAGATGTCGGCGATCATCATCAGATAGCGCCGGTCCATCGCGTCGAGCCCGAGCCGGTCGACTTCGAGCCGATTGAGCGCGGCATCGGCAGCCTTCGCATCGACCAGGTCATGCCCTGCGGCATGCGCGAAATCGCGCACGCGGCGCAGCAGCCGCCCGGCGATCCGCGGCGTCCCGCGCGAGCGCCGCGCGACCTCGGTCGCGCCATCGCTCGACAGCGGCAGGTCGAGCAGCCGCGCAGCGCGCGACACGACCTTTTCGAGCTCCTCGATGGTGTAGAAGCTCAACCGCACCGGGATGCCGAAGCGATCGCGCAAAGGGGTCGTGAGCAACCCCTGCCGCGTCGTCGCGCCGATCAGCGTGAAGCGCGGCAGGTCGATCCGCACCGAGCGCGCCGACGGCCCCTCGCCGATCATCAGATCGAGCGCGCGGTCCTCCATCGCCGGGTAGAGCACTTCCTCGACCGCGGGCTGTAGCCGGTGGATCTCGTCGATGAAGAGGACGTCGCCATCCTCGAGATTGGTGAGCAAGGCGGCAAGATCGCCCGACTTGGCGATCACCGGCCCCGAGGTTGCGCGGAAGCCAACGCCCATTTCGCGCGCGACGATCTGCGCGAGCGTGGTCTTGCCGAGCCCCGGCGGGCCGAAGAAGAGTACATGATCGAGCGCGTCGCCGCGTGCCTTGGCGGCGGCGATGAACACGCGCAGATTCTCGCGCGCGGCCTTCTGCCCGACGAAATCGTCGAGCGATTTGGGACGCAGCGCGGCGTCGATGTCTTCGGACTTGCGCGTGGGCGCGAGGATGCGGTCGTCGGTCAGCGAATGGCTCCGAAAAAGTCCTCGTCGGGCACGTCGGCCCGCCGAAGGATGGTGGCGAGTGTGCCGGCCCGGATCTCCCCGTGCAGCGGCACGACGCAGCCTCTTTCCGCGCGACGCGGCACCACGTGACTGCCGCGCTGGCGCATCGCGACGTATCCCAGTCGTTCCAGCGCGCGGACGGCTTGCGCCCCGGAGACGACGGGGCGCTTAGGCATGAACGGGAATTTCGAACGACGTCACGACCGGCGGCGCGCCGACCTTCATCGGAAACTCTTCGAGATAGAGTTCGACCGCCTCGCGCAAATTGGCGATCGCGTCTTCGAGCGTGTCGCCTTGACTGCCCGTGTCGGTTTCAGGGTTGAAGGCGTTGAAACTACCCTCTTCGGCGGCGGTCAGGACGGCAGTCATGTGCATCGTCATCTCCTCGCTCTGCATTACTTCGCCGCCTTGCGCAGCGCCAGCCGCACCAGGGCGTCGAGCGTCGCACCCGCCCCCAATTCCTCCTCCGCCGCCGCCACCGCACCGCTGGCTTCGGCAGGACGGAAGCCGAGATTGAGCAGCGCGGAAACCGCGTCCGCGCCGGCCCCCACCGGCATGATCGACGACGCGGCGTGGCCGAGTTCGACCCCGCCGATCTTGTCCTTCAGTTCACGCACGATGCGTTCGGCGAGCTTGGGCCCGACGCCGTTCGAACGCGCGACCATTGCCTTGTCTTGGGCGGCGATCGCGCGGGCGAGGTCGGTCGGCTCGAGCGCCGACAGAATCGCCAGCGCGACGCGCGCGCCGACGCCCTGCACGCCGGTGAGCAAGCGGAACCAGTCGCGCTCGGCAGCGCTCGAAAAGCCGACCAGGCGGATGAAATCCTCGGCCACCAGCATTTCGGTATGCAGCATCACCGCCTCGCCGACCGGACCGATGCTCGCGAGCGTCCGGCTCGACGCGCCGACGAGATAGCCGACGCCGCCGACGTCGATCACGGCATGGTCGAGTCCGGTCGCATCGAGGCGGCCTTTGAGATGGGCGATCATGCGCCGGTACGTAACAGGAACGGGATGCTGCGGGAAAGCGAAATCAGGACAATCGCCGCGCGCTCGCGAGATGATGCGCGTGGCAGATCGCCACCGCGAGCGCATCGGCGGCGTCGGCGCCGTCGATCTTGACGCCGGGGAGCAGCACCGAGACCATTGCATGGACCTGCGCCTTCTCCGCGCCGCCGGTGCCGACCACAGCTTTCTTGACGAGCCGCGCAGCATATTCGCCGACCTCGAGCCCGGCACGCGCGCCCGCGCACAGCACGACGCCACGCGCCTGGCCGAGCTTGAGCGTCGATTGCGGGTTGGAATTGACGAACACTTCCTCGACCGCGCACCCATCGGGCGCATGGTCGATGATCAACGCGCTGAGCATCGCGTCGAGATGCGCGAGCCGGCGCGGCAGCGTGGCGGCGGTGTCGGTCTTGAGCTTGCCGTTGGCGACATGGCTGAGCCGGTTGCCCTCGGCGCGGATCAGCCCCCAGCCCGTCGTGCCGAGGCCAGGGTCGAGGCCGAGGATCAGCATTGCGCTGCGCGAACAGGATTCACGCCAAGGCGCGAAGGCGCGAAGAAGGGGTTTGTTCGCGCGGAGGCGCGGAGGCGCGGAGAAGAAGGTTGCGGGGTGGCTACGCCGCTTTCGTCACCCCGGGCTTGTCCCGGGGCCCACCGACGTCCGAGCGCATCACGCGCAGCAAGTGCGGCACGGTGAATGCCGGGACGAGCCCGGCATGACGGAGGAGTGGTGGTGCCCGATCCAGAGCGCACCACCTCCGCGCCTCCGCGCCTCCGCGCGAACGAACCTTCTTCTCTTCGTGCCTTCGCGCCTTCGCGTGAAACCAAGATCACCCAAGCTTCTCGAGGATCGCGTCGGACACTTCGTAATTGCCCCACACGGTCTGCACGTCGTCGTCATCGTCGAGCGTGTCGATCAGCTTGAACAGCGTCGCCGCATCGTCCTCGCCGACTTCGACCATCGTCTGCGGGCGCCAGGCGAGCTTGGCGCCTTCGGGCTCGCCGAGCACCGGTGTCAGCGCCGTCACGACTTCGTGGAGCGAATCGTTCGAGGTCCAGATCTCATGGCCGTCCTCGCTCGACTGCACGTCCTCGGCGCCGGCTTCGAGCGCGGCCTCGAACACCTTTTCGGCATCGCCCGCCGAAGCCGGATAGGAAATCAGCCCCATCCGGTCGAACGCATGGCTGACCGAGCCCGAAGCGCCCATGTTGCCGCCATTCTTCGCCATGCCGGTGCGTACGTTGGTCGCGGTGCGGTTGCGGTTGTCGGTCAGCGCTTCGATGATCAGCGAGACACCGCCGGGGCCGAAGCCCTCATAGCGGATTTCCTCGTAATTCTCGGTATCGCCCTTGCTCGCCTTGTCGACCGCGCGCTGGATATTGTCCTTGGGCATCGACTGCGCCTTGGCGGCGTTGATCGCCATGCGCAGCCGCGGGTTCATGTCGGGATCGGGCAGGCCCATCTTCGCCGCGACGGTGATTTCGCGCGACAGCTTGGAAAACATGCCCGAGCGCTTCTTATCCTGCGCGCCCTTGCGGTACATGATGTTCTTATATTTGGAATGGCCTGCCATTGGATCTCTCTCAAACTACAGTGTCGTCACCCCGGACGTGGGAGCCGGGGTCCATGGGCGACGCTCGGCCGATCGCATGGATGCTGAAACGAGTTCAGCATGACGGGTCGGCTTAGTCGAGCCCGAGCGCTTGCTTGTAGGTCTCGAGCAGCGCCTCGGCTTCCTCGCGGTGATGCTTCTCCATCTTGCGCAGCCGCACGATCGAGCGGATCGTCTTGACGTCGAAGCCGGTCGACTTCGCTTCGCCGTACACGTCCTTGATGTCGTCGGCGATGCCCTTCTTTTCTTCCTCGAGGCGCTCGATGCGCTCGATGAGAAGGCGTAGCTGGTCGGCGGCGATAATGTCGCTCACGGTAAATCCCCCGGGGTTTGAATCAGTGAAAGGCGCGCGCTTTAGGCCAGCGCAGCGCCGCCGTCACGCATTCTTCGAAACACTCTGGCGCATCCGCTCGAGCTGCCCGGGCGTCGCATCGCCCTGATGCTCGGCTTTCCACTGCGCGTACGGCATGCCGTAGACGATCGCGCGTGCCTCGTCCTTGGTCATGCTGCCGTCTGCCTCTTCGACCCAGTCCGACAGGCAGTTGCGGCAGAAACCGGCCAGCCCCATCAAGTCGATATTCTCGGCGTCGCTGCGGTGGCGCAGATGGCGCACCAGCCGCCGAAACGCCGCCGCCGCTACGGCATCATCCAGTCCATCCAAATCGCGCATCGTTTCGCTCCACGGTTGATCGTGGCGAGATAGGAGGTAGAGCAGCAGCCGTACAGCCTCCCCACGGCAAGGACCTCCCCATGATCAAGACCATCGCCCCGCGCGCGCGTAAGGTACGTATCCTCGCCACGCTCGGCCCCGCCAGCAGCACCCCCGAAATGATCGCGGCGCTGTTCGAAGCGGGCGCCGACGCCTTCCGCGTCAATATGAGCCACGGCGACCAGCAATCGAAGATCGCCGTCATCCAGGCGATCCGCGCGCTCGAGAAGATTTATCAGCGCCCGACCACGATCCTCGCCGATCTGCAGGGGCCGAAGCTCCGCGTCGGCAAGTTCGAGGGCGGCAAGATCGAACTCGTCAAAGGCCAGACCTTTACGCTCGACCGCGACACCACGCCCGGCGACACCACCCGCGTCGAGCTGCCGCATCGCGAGATCTTCGAGGCGATCGAGCCCGGCGCGCGCCTGTTGCTCGACGACGGCAAGCTCGTGCTGCGCGTGACCGACCACACCGACACGACGATCGTCACCGAGGTCGTGGTCGGCGGCGCGCTTTCGAACAGCAAGGGGCTGAACGTCCCCGACGTCGTGCTGCCGATGGCGGCGCTGACCGAAAAGGACCGCAGCGATCTCGCCTTCGCGGTCGACCAGGGCGTCGACTGGATCGCGTTGTCGTTCGTCCAGCGCCCCGAGGATCTCGCCGAGGCGCGCAAACTGATCGGCGGCAAGGCGTCGCTGCTCGCCAAGATCGAGAAGCCGCAAGCGATCCAGCGGCTCGAGGAAATCGTCGAGATGTGCGACGGCGTGATGGTCGCGCGCGGCGATCTGGGCGTCGAGATGCCGCCGGAGAGCGTCCCGCCGCTGCAGAAGCGCATCATCGAAGTGTCGCGCCGCCTGGGCCGCCCGGTGGTGGTCGCGACGCAGATGCTCGAATCGATGATCACCTCGCCCTCGCCGACGCGCGCCGAGGTGTCCGACGTCGCGACCGCGATCTATGACGGCGCCGATGCGATCATGCTCTCGGCCGAAAGCGCGGCGGGCGCGTGGCCGACCGAATCGGTCGCGATGATGAACGCGATCGGCGAGGCGGTCGAAAAGGATCCGACGCATGGCGACCGGATCCACTTCACCGTGATCCGCTCGGACCCGACCACCGCCGATGCCCTGGCCGAAGCCGCCAAGAACATCGCGCAGACGGTCGAGGCCGCCGCGATCATCTGCTTCACCGCCTCGGGCTCGACCGCCCGCCGCGTCGCGCGCGAGCGGCCCGGCGTCCCGCTGATGATCCTTACCCCGAACCCCGAGACCGCGCGGCGGGCGGGCTTGCTGTGGGGCGCCTATGCGATCCTGACCAAGGACGTCGATTCGTTCGAGGAGATGGTCGCCAAGGCCAAGCGCATGGCGCTGCGCCACAATCTCGCCAAGGCGGGCGACCGCATCATCCTGATCGCGGGCGTGCCGTTCAAGACGCCCGGGTCGACCAACGTGCTCCACGTCGTGCGGGTCAGTGGCGATGAGCTGAAGGGGTATGCGAGCTAGGTCCAACCCCTCACGGTCACCCCGGGCTTGTCCCGGGGTCCACTGCGATGTTCACCCTGCCGCCCGAGCGCGCGCGGCACGGTGGGCCCCGGCACAAGGCCGGGGTGATGAAGTGGGTGCTACGCGATGGAACCGAAGGCGTGGCTTAGGCGAGAATGCCGTAGCGCGCGAGATCCGCGCGCAGCGTCGCGGCGTCGGTGAAGACCACCGCGCCCATCCCGACGCTCTGCGCGCCCGCGACATTGTCTTCGCGGTCATCGACGAACAGCGTGTCTTCCGCGCGCAAGCCGAATCGCTCAAGCGCACGGCGGTAGATCGCCGGATCGGGCTTGGTCAGCAATTCGTCGCCCGAGACGACGATGTCGTCGAAGCGATCGAACAGATCGGCCTCGCGGTCGCGGAACGACGGCCAGAACTCGCCCGAGAAATTGGTGATCGCATACAGCGGCACGCCCGCCTCCTCGAGTTCGCGCACGAGGTCGCGCATCCCCGGCAACATCCCGCCAAGCTGCTCGCCGAAGCGCGGCCCCCAGGCGGCGATCAGAGCGGCATGCTGCGGATGCGCGGCGGCGAGCTCGGCCGAGGTCTCGGCGAACGGACGGCCAGCGTCATGCTGGAAATGCCATTCCTTGGTCGCGACATCGCGCAGGAATGCATCGAGCGCCCGATCGTCACCGATCAGGCGCTCATAGAGGAATCTGGGATTCCAATCGTACAAGACGTTGCCGACGTCGAAGACGACGGCCCGCGTCACGTCGCTTAGCCCTGGCGGGCCTTGAAGCGGCGGTTGGTCTTGTTGATGATATAGGTACGCCCACGACGACGGATCACGCGGTTATCGCGATGACGGCCCTTGAGCGACTTCAGGGAATTGCGGATCTTCATGATCGATTCGCTTTGCAAAATCTGGAATGTGGAAAAGAGCCGCTGCGCATATGGTCGCGCCCTCCCCAAGTCAAGCGCGACCGCGTCGATACGCCGCGCTATAGCGACGGAACCCGAAGCCCGGGTCCAGGCGTTACACCCCTGCAACGACTGTGATAACAAGGACAAGAGTATGAAGCTGGCTTTGGGAATGGCAATTGCCGCGGCAGCGAGCTTGAGCGCCTGCGCGACGACGACGACGAGTGGTCCGGTCGAAGTGACGCGGTTTCACCTCGGATCGACGGCAACGCCGCTCGAGACGGGGACGCTCGCGGTCGAACCCGCGCCCGGTGGCGGCCCCGCCAGCCTCGAGTTCAAGACCTATGCCGCCGCCGTCCAGACCGAGGCGCTGGCGCACGGCTTCACCGTCCCCAAGACCGATCCCGATGCGCAATATCTCGCGGTCGTCGGCTTTACGCGGACGACGCGCCCGGCGCCGCCGCGCAATGGCGGCAGCGGCGTGAGCATCGGCCTCGGCGGCGGTGGCTATAGCGGTGGTGGCGGCTATCGTGGCGGTGGCGGCGTGGGCCTCGGTGGCGGGATCTCCTTCCCGATCGGCAAGCAGAAGTACCGCACCGTCGTGCTCACCGACCTGACCGTGCAGATCCGCCGCCGCCGCGATGCGACGGTGATCTGGGAAGGCCATGCGCAGACCTTCTCGCCCGGCGAGGCGCCTGCGGCACAAGCCAACGCCGCGGCAGCCAAATTGTCGCATGCGCTGTTCCTGGGCTTCCCCGGGGAATCGGGTCGCACTATTACGGTGCGATGAGCATCACCATCAACGCCGCTTTCGATAGCGGAAACATCGACGTGGTCGCCATTGATGGCGACCGCGTCGATCTCGCCATCCGGCTCGACCATCAGTCGGACTTCTTCCAGTGGTTCCACTTCCGCGTCGCCGGCGCGAAGGGGCGGACGCTCACCTTGCGCATCACCAACGCTGCGCAATCGGCCTATCCGTTTGGCTGGCCGGGCTACAAGGTGCGCGCGAGCACCGATCGCCTGGCATGGCGGATGATCCCGACGCGCTACGTCGACGGGATGCTTGAGTTCGAGTGGAACGGCGACAGCGAACTCGTCTGGTTCGCCTATTTCGAACCCTATACGATCGAGCAGCACGACGCGCTCGTCGCCCGCATCGCGGGGCAGCCGGGCGTGACGCATCGCGAGCTCGGCCAGTCGCTCGACGGACGTGCGATCGATTGCCTCGATATCGGCAGCGGCCCCAAGCACGTCTGGTTCTATGCGCGCCAGCATCCCGGCGAGAGCATGGCCGAGTGGTGGATGGAAGGCGCGCTCGACTGGCTGACCGATGCCGCCAATCCGGTGGCCCGCGCCGTGCGCGAAAAGGCGACCTTCCACTGCGTCCCCAACATGAACCCCGACGGCTCGTTCCGCGGGCATCTGCGCACCAATGCGGCGGGCGTGAACCTCAACCGCGAATGGCATACGCCGACGCCCGAGAAGAGCCCCGAAGTGCTGTGCGTCCGCGATGCGATGGATGCGACCGGCGTCGCCTTCGCGATCGACGTGCATGGCGACGAGGCGATCGCGGCGAATTTCTTCGCCGGGTTCGAGGGAATCCCGTCCTGGACCGACGCGCTCGGCGCCAAATATACCGAGTTCGGCGAGCGGCTCGCGGCGCACTCGCCCGATTTCCAGACCGCGCGCGGCTATGACAAGGCGGCACCGGGCAAGGCCAACCTGTCGATGTCGACCAACCAGCTCGCCGAGCGGTTCGGTGCGGTGTCGATGACGCTCGAAATGCCGTTCAAGGACCATGACCCCAACCCCGATGCCGAGTTCGGCTGGTCGGGCGCGCGCTCGAAGACGCTGGCGCATGCCTGTCTCGAAGTGCTTGCCGACATGATCGACGCAATCTAGGTCCCCTCGCAAAGGAGACCCCGATGCCCACCCTCGTCCTGATCCGCCACGGCCAGTCGGCCTGGAACCTCGAGAACCGCTTCACCGGCTGGTGGGATGTCGATCTGACCGACAAGGGCGTCGAGGAAGCGCGCGCGGCGGGGCGGCTGATGGCGGAGAAGGGGCTCGATTTCGATCTCTGCTTCACCTCGCTCCAGACGCGCGCGATCAAGACGCTCAACCTGGCGCTTGAGGAAATGCGGCGATTGTGGCTGCCGGTCGAGAAGGACTGGCGGCTCAACGAGCGGCATTATGGTGGGCTGACCGGGCTCGACAAGGCCGAGACCGCCGCCAAGCACGGTGCGGAGCAAGTCCATATCTGGCGCCGCAGCTTCGACATCCCGCCGCCGCCGCTCGAAGCCGGCAGCGAATACGATCTGTCGCAAGACCGCCGCTACGCCGGGATCGACATCCCCGCGACCGAGAGTCTCAAGGACACGATTGCACGCGTCCTGCCATATTGGGAGGGGCGGATCGCGCCTGCTCTGCGCGACGGGCAGCGCGTCGTCATTTCGGCGCACGGCAATTCGCTGCGCGCGCTCGTCAAGCATCTGTCGGGGATCCCCGATGACGAGATTACGACGCTCGAAATCCCGACCGGGCAGCCGATCGTCTACGAACTCGACGATTCGCTGGCGGCGACCGATCGTTATTATTTGAGCGAGCGCTGAGCTCTTAGCTCGGCCGCTGGGCGGAAAGGGGAACTGCTCGCCTTCTTCAAACGGATGGTGGAGGGAGATCGATAGCGCGCACAGCGCATGTTGCCCCCTCCACTATTCGCTGACTGCTCAGCGTCCACCTCCCCCGATCGCCGGGGGAGGGGATCAAACCATCGCTCGGGCTTACTGGCCCGTCGTCACCGTCGTCGTGGTCTTCTCGGTCACGCGCGCAGGTGCAGCGCGGCGCGTCGTTGCCTTGCGCACGACGCGCTTGACTGCGGTGTGACGAACGGCAGGCGCCGCGGTCTTGGTCGTCTCGGTCGTTACCGTCGTGGTCGGTGCAGGCGCCTGGACGACAACCGGCGGCGCCGACCGTGCTGCGGCTGCGTCGGCGGCTGCCGAAGCGGCGGCCTGCTCGGCGGCGTTCGCACGGGCGTTGGCGGCTGCGGCGTCGGCCTGCGCGTCCATTGCGACGTTGCGGGCGTTGGTCGTGGCGGCATGGGCGGCATCGTTATGCGCACGCTGCGCCTGGCCAAGCGCGGTGTCGGCAAGCTGCGACGCGCGGTGCGCATCGTCGATCGCTTCGGCCTTCTTGCCAGCGGCGAGATGCTCTTCGGCGGCGCGGAGCTGCGCCTGGGCATCGGCCTGGAGCCGCGGCGTCTCGGTCGTCGCGCCGACCTTGGCCGACGCGTCGATCTTGGCGCGCGCTTCGGCAATCGCCTGCTCGGCGCGGTCGTGCTTGCCCTCGGCAAAGGCGGGGGCGGAGAATGCCAGCACGCTGGCAAGCGCGACGGACGAAAGGGTCGAAAGACGGGTCATGGCGTGTGTCCGATATGACTGTATGGACTCGCCCAACCCGCGCGACGTCGAACAAGTTCCGCTTGCGATATGACGGCGGAGTGGTTGCCCTGCGGCACCCCGCTCGCTAGTCGGGTGCGATGGCACAGAGCGCGTCCCCCCTTGTCGGCATTATCATGGGCAGCACGTCCGATTGGGAGACGATGCACCATGCGGCCGATTTGCTCGCCGAATTGGGCGTTGCGCACGAGACGAAGGTCGTCTCGGCGCACCGTACGCCGCAGCGGCTCTACGATTACGCGACCGGTGCCGCGGAACGTGGATTGCAGGTGGTGATCGCGGGCGCTGGCGGTGCTGCGCATTTGCCCGGAATGGCGGCGGCGATGACACATTTGCCGGTGCTCGGCGTGCCGGTCGAGAGCAAGACGATGAAGGGCCTCGATAGCCTCTATTCGATCGTCCAGATGCCGGCGGGGATCCCGGTCGGCACGCTGGCGATCGGCAAGGCGGGCGCGAAGAATGCGGCATTGCTCGCCGCGGCGATCCTTGCGCTGTCGGACGCGGCGCTGAGCGCGCGGCTGCAGTCGTGGCGCGCCGCGCAGACCGATGGCGTGGCGATCGATCCGGAATGATGCTCGACGGCTGCTTCCCGTCTCCTCCCCTCCCTGAAAGGAAGGGGTTGGGGGTGGGTCGGCCTAGGGCGGGTGCCCGGCCGAACCACGGGCCAACCCATCCTGTCTCTTATACACATCTGTATGGCGGCTTGTGGGTGTAAAAAAAAAAGGGGGGGGGGGGGGGGGGGGGGGGGGGGGGGGGGGGGGGGGGGG